>CAYJRI010000106.1:0-4046 GCA_964372435.1 Candidatus Woesearchaeota archaeon
TCAAAAGCAAGGCTTTTGAAGTTTTGAAGTGCTCAGAATTGAAACCTCAGAATTCACGGAATTCTGACGGTGATCAAAAACTAAAGTTTTTGACAACCCAAGATATACCACACACTGAAGTGTGTGGTTTTCAATTCTGACATCAGGAAAACCCTTAAATAAGTGGGGGGTTTTAAGGATAGGAGGCTGATATGGAATTTTATCAACAAAGCAAAGAAGGAGTATTGAAAGGATTGAGAGTTGATCCTGAGAGGGGTCTTTCTTCTCTGGAGATTGGGAGGAGAAGAATAGAATATGGCTGGAATGAACTGAAGGCTAAAAAAGGAGTAAACCCCTTTCTGCTTTTTTTGAGGCAGTTTAAAAGTTTTATCATCTACATTTTGATTTTTGCGGTGATATTGTCGTTCATTGCTAGGGAGTATGTTGACGCATTTGTCATTCTTGCAATTTTGATCTTCAACGCTCTTCTAGGATTTTTCCAAGAGTATAAGGCTGAAAAAGCTATAGAGTCTCTTAAGAAACTTGCGGGTTTAAGGGCAAAAGTGATTCGCAATGGCGGGATTATACTGATTGACTCTAAAGAGCTGGTTCCTGGAGATATTCTGCTTTTGGAGGAGGGATCTCGCGTTCCTGCTGATGCGCGCATTCTTGAGGCTATTGCTCTTGGAGTTTCTGAAGCAGCATTGACGGGAGAATCCATGCCTGTCAGCAAACATGCAGACTCGTTGGAGAATGAAATTGGTCTTGCGGATCAGAGAAATATGCTCTTTTCAGGCACGATCATTGCCCGAGGAAGAGGAAAAGCTGTTGTTGTTGAGACAGGAATGAAGAGTGAGATTGGAAAGATTGCTGGGATGATTGCTGAAATAGAAGAAGAACAAACACCTTTGCAGAAGAAACTGGAATCTCTTGGAAAGAGGATTGGAGCTGCTACCTTGGTTATCTGTTTTCTGATTTTTCTCCTAGGGGCTTTGAAGGATGATCTTTTCCAGGTTTTATTGAGTGAAGGGTTTCTTGCATTTATTTTTGCATCAAAGACATGGTTTTTGACAGCTGTCTCCTTGGCAGTGGCTGCTGTGCCTGAAGGATTGCCAGCTATCGTGACGATTGTTCTTGCTCTTGGAGTAGTAAGGATGGCAAAGAGAAATGCTCTTATCCGCAGATTGCCTTCAGTTGAAACCTTGGGAGAAACAACGGTGATTTGCAGTGATAAAACAGGCACGCTGACAAAAGGTGAGATGACTGTGAGAGTTGCTTACACGAATTTCAAGCAGATTGAGATTGGGGGAGATGGCTATACTTTGCAAGGCGAGGTGAAAGGTGAACATGGACTTAAGAATGAGGATTTGCTGCTGTTCAAAATTGGTGTGTTGTGCAATAATGCTTCTCTCGTCATGAAAGGAAGGAATTTGGAAATTAGTGGGGATCCGACAGAGGCTGCATTGCTCGTGAGTGCTGAGAAGGCTGGAATTCGGCATTTGATGTTGCGAAAATCCTCTCCCAGGATCCAAGAAGAGCCTTTTGATTCAACAAGAAAGATGATGTCTACAGTACATGAAGACGCAAGAGGCAGGAAATATGTTTTTACCAAAGGGGCTCCTGAAAATTTGCTTGAGAAATGTGATCGAATTCTTGTTGATGGGAGAATCATGCGACTTACTCCCCCTCTCAAGAAGCGAGTTCTTGATCAGAATACAGCGTATGCGCAGAAGGCATTACGTATGTTAGGGTTTGCTTACAAAGAATACAAGGAAAATGAGTTCCTTGAAGAGCACTTGGTTTTTGTTGGGTTACAGGGAATGATCGATCCTCCGCATCCTGAAGTAAAGGACTCTATCGTGAGATGTAAAGAAGCTGGAATTCGCGTGATCATGGTTACAGGAGATCATAGGAATACAGCAGAGGCTATTGCGCGAGAGATTGGGATTGAAGGAGAGAGTATTGAGGGATTGGAGTTTTCAAAGCTCTCGGGAGAGAAGCAAATTGAAGTTATTGAAAGAGTGAATATCTTCTCGAGAGTTGAGCCGAGGCATAAGATGATTATTGTTGATCTTCTTCAGAAAAAAGGAGAAGTAGTTGCAATGACGGGAGATGGTGTCAATGATGCGCCTGCAATCAAAAAAGCTGATCTGGGCATTGCGATGGGTTTGACAGGAACTGATGTAACAAAAGAGACAAGTGATATGATTCTTCAAGATGATAACTTCACTTCTATTGTGAATGCTGTTGAAGAGGGAAGAGGAGTGTATGATAACATCAAGAAGTTTGTGAATTATCTCTTGTCGTGTAATTTAGGAGAGATTTTGATTATTTTCTTTGCCATTCTCTTGGGATGGCCTTTGCCTCTCACTGCAGTCATGCTGTTATGGCTGAATTTAGTAACTGATGGACTGCCTGCTTTGGCTCTTGGAGTAGATCCTTATGCAAAGGACCTGATGAAGAGGCCACCGCGACGGGCGAAGGAGGGAATTTTGGATAGAGGAATGATGTTTAATATTCTGTTTGTCTCCATTCTTATTACTCTTGGAGTTTTAGGATTGTTTTTTTGGGCAATGCAAAATTACGGAGAAGAATCAACTGTAAAAATACAGACGATTGCTCTCACTTCCCTGATTGTGATGGAATTAGCGAGACTG
This sequence comes from Candidatus Woesearchaeota archaeon, assembly GCA_964372435.1. Lineage (GTDB taxonomy): Archaea > Nanobdellota > Nanobdellia > Pacearchaeales > GW2011-AR1 > CAYJRI01. The sequence continues at coordinate 2,637 of CAYJRI010000106.1, forward strand.
CAGGCAATTCGATCGGAGTATAAGATTGGAGCTTTCAGCAATAAGTATCTACTCCTAGCGGTTGCAAGCTCCTTAGCTCTTCAATTGCTTATTGTTTATACTCCTCTCAGTAGATTTTTTGGAACCACTGCTCTTTCCCTGCTGGATTGGGGATGGATTTTAGGAGCTGGGATCATAGTTTTTATGGTGAATCTTCTTGGATTGAGGGTGAAGAATAAATTGGAGACAAAAGAATAATTCCGCAGAGTTCATCAATTTTTATCTACAGAAAAGAAATGATGAGTCAAAACGCCTGAGCCTCTGGGTTCAGAAAAGTAGATTTTAGGGACTTTTATTAAAACGCCTGAGCCTCTGGGTTCACTACTACGAAGGGCTCTTGGGATTTTTTTTCCTTCAGAGGTTTCTCGCTTGAGAGATCCCCTGTAAAATCCTCAAGCTTGATTTTTTTGTCAAGATTGTGAAACTTGATAAACTCCCGGGCAAAGACATAAAAGATAAGGCCAATGCTTTTTTCTGACTTATTGTTACAGGGAACAATAACATCTGCTCCTTTTGTGATATTATTGGTGTCGCAGAGTGCAAGGACCTTCTTGTTGGTCTTCTTGGCATCATTCAGGGCATTTTTGTCCAGCCAAGGATCGCAAATTACAATCAGTTCAGGTTCAAAGAAATTCGCAAGTTTGATATTTGTAATAATGCCTGCAGGATATTTTTTTGTGAAAACTCTGATTCCCGTGGTTTCTGCAAAGAGCTGGACAGCTTTCCATCCTGCCTCTCTTTTGCATACAATAATAATATCTTTAGGATTAAATTTTGTGAGGTATTCAGCTGCGTCTTTTAGCTTTTGATCTATGATCTCTGTATTGAGAATAGCGAGGCCATCTGCTCTTCTCCTGTAGACGTATTTGCGCATGTCTGGCATGATGACCTTTGTTCCAAGGTGAATACCTGATTTCACATACTCATCAAGAGAAAGGAGAACTTTGGCGTCTTTCTTTGCCTTAAGTTGTTCTTTTAAGGAATCTAATTTTCTCTTTGCTTGTTTTTTTTCCTGTTCTTGTTTTTTTTCTGCCTCAGCAGGTTCTTTCTCTTCTGTCTCAAGAGGGTTTGTTTCTTCCTGGATTTCTTGTCCAGGGTTTTCTTCTGCACTTTTTTCTTGGACTTCTGGCTTCTTTGTTCGTGGCATGTTTTTTGAAAGGGGGTATGTTTTTAAAGGTTGTTATTTTAAGGTGAATATGGGAGAGGATGCTGGAGCGCCAAAGTTTTCTGAAGATCGGTTGAAGAAATATCAAAAAGCTGGCTATAAAGTGGTGGGGAAGTATAAGCATTCTGGAGTTGAGATTTGCAGGTGGACAAAATCCCGTTTAAGGGGGGAAAGGAATTGCTACAAGGCTGTTTATGGAGTAAAGA
>CAYJRI010000107.1:0-4038 GCA_964372435.1 Candidatus Woesearchaeota archaeon
GATGAGCATTTTCAAATTCTCGGCCGGAGCGTCGAAAAATCCCACGAACTCCAGCAGCATATCCAAGATCAACAGCTCCATCAACCATTGACCCTACGAGTGTTGAGCGAACCATCAAAGGCCTCACAAAAGCTCTGCCCTGTGCAAAGACATACTTCTCTCCCAAGAGGCGTACTGGCATCCTTTTTTGCCCATGTTTTTCTAAAAATAAGGCAGTACACTTTGTCTGATCTCTCCAAAGCCAAAGAGCAAACTCACAATTCGCTAACTCGTCACTAGGAATCGCATAATCTTTCTCCGAAAGCTCTTCAACATCGAAAATCAAAACCTCTCTCTCACCAGGATCCTTTTCCATCTCAATCTGCGCCTGTCGCACATAAGCATCAACCTTTTCCTGGGGTAGAAAAAGTTCTCCTCCTTGATAACAAGCCCTTACAAATCCAGCTCTGAGTTCTGGATCAGAATTCCTCAAGAGAAGGTGACTTTCATGGGTACGATAAAGAATACATTCTTGAATATAACTTCCCTCTTGAAACAGGGTATGATTCGGATAGCGAGAGGGCTCAAGATTCCGTGCAACGGCAAGTTCTCTTCCATGAGTCATCTCTCCTTGCCAACTCAAAAGCATCTCAAGCCCTTCACCCAGTCTGCCAGAGATCAGTCCCAGCCATCCTCCTTCAAGCTGTGCCTCATAAATAATCCTTAGACGAGAATACAACATCATAATTCTTAGAATTTATCTTTCACATACCCCCACAAGAGAGGTAAAGCAATCGTCGTATCACAAAACACATCAACATACTCTCCCACCTCTTCCATTTTCCCCCACGAAACCCCCTCCCCCAAAGGCGCTCCTGAACTACCACCAGGCTCAGGCCGATCAGTAGTAATCTGAACACCATAATGTGCTCCTTTTGAAAATTGCAGACTCTGCTGAATAAAATTCTTTGGAAGCCCACCACCGCAATACAGCACCCCAGACTTCTCTGCAGTCCATGCAAGATCAATAATCTCTTTCATGTCATCAAACACATCCACATGAATCTCCTTCTTTTTTCCTTGAGCAATCCTTCCCCAAACCATTAATCCAATCCCTGAATCAGCAATTCCAGGGCAAAAAATAGGGATTTTTTTCTCCCAGCATAATTGCAGAATACTGTCTGAAGAACTAACCCTAGACCCAAGACTCCATAAAAATTCCTTAATATTTTTACTTTTTGCTATAACATCCCAATTTTCTTCAAAAAATTTCTCTAACTTCACATAGACATCATTCTTCATTAACGAATTGAACATTCTCACATACCCCTCTTTTTCAAGCTTTGCATCATCCATCTCCTCATTTCCTTGATAATGTTGCTCTCCCAAAGCTTCCACAAGATCATGCGTCAAATTCGCCCCCGTTGTCACAAATGCACTTATTCTCCCACTTCGCAAAATATCTGAAATAATCTTTTTCATCCCCCCGGGCACCATTGCTCCCGCAATGCCAAGAAAAATCCTGCACTCCTTATCTTGAAACATTTTCTCCAAAATCCTTGCTGCTTCACCGATCTTTCCTGCTCCCATGACCCCAGATTTTTGCATCTCTTGAACAAGATCAGAAATCTTCATACCTTTCTTTACTTCAATATGCTTTACAGGTTTGAATTTCATGAAAAAGCCAGAAAAGAGAGATATAAAAGGTTAAGCTTGGCAGAGCCAAGAAGTCCCTACTCAACAATTCCATATAATCCGATGTTAAACTCAATTTGCCCCTCCCTTGAACTAATCAAGATCTTAAACTTTGCTATCGCACGTACTCCCAACTTGCAAAATCAATGAGCACTATTTTATCTTCCTCTGCAATATAAAGAAAATTAAATGGTCTCACATCCTTCGGCAAAAAACCAAGCCTTTCAGTTTTTCTGATCATACCTAAATATCGTCTCATTAATCTAGCAAATTTTGCTTCATCCTTTGTAAAGGTCATACCGTTTACACCATTAATAAATTCCATTACAAATCCGGGCACTCTTATAACTGCTTTATCATCAACGTTGAGATCAATTTTAAATGTCCCTTCTGGTCTTGGAACCGAAATTCCCGCTTCATATAATTTATGTCCAATTTCAGCTTCATTTTCTAGACGTGAGAGTACCCAAGAAGCATTATCGAGATAACCATGACCAACAAAATATTGCCAAGAAAAAGGGCGAGTAACCTTTGCCACCAAATCATCACTAATTCTATATACAGCTCCATCTTTTACTCCCCCTATATGTTGTGGAGTCTTATAGGGAACATTGAATAAGGGAAATCTCTCTAAAAGTTCTTCAGGATCTTCTCGTGCCTTTCTTGTCATAATAGAAATAATATGAAAACGATTTTAAAAATCAATCGGTTCTCGGTCGGGGGCAAACTCTTCGGCACTTCGTGCCTCGTCCTCACATTCGGTGAGGAGAGTTTAACGAGGATTTTAAGGTTCAACCTTGCAGGTTTCACCAAGATACTCATGAAACAAACTTGCTCGAATATTATATGAAAGCACCAACAACTATTTCAGACGCGTACGTTATTCCATCTAAAGTACCGTAACGATCAATAAGCCTCTGATTATACCCTATAAGATTTTGAGAAAGTTCAATTGCTTTCTCCAAAGAAGATTTTGGATCATCCCCCATAACCACCCCAAGTCCAAGATCAACGATTCCTCTTTGATTAAATAGTATTTCAGGATCGTCTTGGTGTTGGTAAGGTGGTGTGATAAATCCTTTCTCAGCCATCTGTGAGAGCCATACCGTACTCCATCCGGCCCTTGCATACTGTGCAACAATGTTGGGATTATGTATCTGATTTGGATTCAATGCAATTGCTTTTGCTCTCATAGGCTCAGGTAATCCATTCATGGAAAATCTTGAAACGTAAATTTGCATTCCAAAATCAGCTACAGCATCGAAGAGACCGCTTTCCCTGATGCCATCAATACCAGTCATCAGGAGATAAATACCCCTACAAGGTAATGGAGTAGTATCGGGTTTCGGTGGATGAATAAATCCAGGAGTAGAAACTTCATTATCTCTTTTTTGGCGAGATGCATCATACGAAAAAACCCCAGGTTCATTCGAAAAGACGATTCTCTGATTCTCCATCAACCTCCTCGCAATAGGGAGAACTGCTTTCAGTATTTCTTTATCTAAACTGACTTGCTTGTCATAAACAGCTCTCTCTAATATTTCATCAAAAGGACCCGCCCCTCCGGCAGAATAAAATTGGTGAGGCAACTCTGTTTGAACCCTGTTATTGATGCCTAATTGAAACTCAGCATCTCTTAAATCAATGTCCACAATCTCGCCATGAGCAAAATTCCTCAACGTTCTTTTCCCGTCTAAATGCCTGAGTATTTCAGCTTCTATTCCGCTATACTCTCTGATTAAGCAAGCTAAATTTTCAGCATAATTATTTCCTTTAAACATCAACTGACTCAGCAATGCTCCTTGTTGTTCATCCAAAAGTATTTCATCAGGATGTTTCTCAAAAAAATCAGAACCATTGATTGCTCCAATTTCTTCACGAATGATTTTCTCTTGCCTTTCTGGATAAACCAAGGGTACAACAATAGGCAATCTCTCAAATCCTTTTCTTTCTCTAGCATCATTCACAGATATCGCCCAATCTAAACATCGAGAAAATGGGCCATTTCCATGAGCAAAAGTTGTATGAATATATCTCATTTCTCGCCTAGTCAGTCATTGATTATAAACTTTTGGATGATGGAGTATCTCCACACAGGAATTTTCCAAGAGGAATCAATAATTCTCAGCTACTGCGTCTTGCCAATCATATCTCTATGCTCATCACAGAAAATTCCTGCTGAATTTTCCCAAATTACTCACTTATTTTAATAGAAATAATGGTTCGCAACTTTGCATAGTCTCGGACGTTAGTTGCAATAAGCAGGCGAGCTAAAAGTTAGTCAAATAGACTGTGCTTCAAGAAGCGATTTTTTATTCAATACTTTACTCGCGCTTAAAATTTCAATTCCTAGTAACTTTCCAT
>CAYJRI010000108.1:0-4034 GCA_964372435.1 Candidatus Woesearchaeota archaeon
CAAGATTCTTGCGAAACAAGGTTTTAAAGCAATTCGATAAAGCGGCAGTCATGTTTTTCTTCTTAAAGAGAGTTCAGAAGGAAAGAAGCATACAGTTGTTCCCTTGCATCGAGAAATTGATAAAGGAACTTTACTTGAGATTATAAGACAAACAGGATTTACGAAAGAGGAGTTTTTGAGGTTGGTGTAAGTTCTTCCTAGTTTTGGAAACCGAAAGCTTTAAATAAGTAATATTACTTAACTTACTTAGATAAGAAAAATGACTAACATGACCCTTGCTCTCCCAGAAGAGCTTCATCGCATTATCAGCAAGCATAAGGAAATCAAATGGAGCGAAGTAGCTAGGCAAGCGCTTTGGGAACAAGCAAAAAAATTAGAACTTATGGATAAGATATTATCGAAAAGTAGGTTGACAGAAGAAGATGCATTGGAAATTGGAAGAAAAGTGAACAGAGAGATTGCAAAAAAACATGGCCTCATTAAATGAAAATTGTTATTGATAGTAATAGGGTTATTGCAGCGATGATAAAAGAGGGCACGACAAGAGAAATTCTTTTGGATAAAAATTTCGAATTCTTTGCACCTGAATATATCAAAGGAGAAATAGAAAAATACAAAGAAGAAATTATGCAGAAAGCTTCTTTAGAACAGGAGGAGTTTGAAATTTTGCTCTCTTTGGTTTTTGAATACATCACTATTATTCCTCAAAGTGAATCTCATAAGTTTGTTGAAGAATTAAAAGACGAAATCAGTGACTTGAAAGATGTAGCTTACCTTGCTGTTTGCCTTTCAATGAGAGCGGATGGGATATGGACGCATGATCCGCATTTTCAAGAGCAGAAGAAATGTAGGGTTTATACGAATGTTGATATGTTACGATTAAGCGGGAAAGCTGAATGAGATTCTGATGAGGGTTTTTCTGATTTTACGAAGGAAGAGTTTTGAGGGATGTGATGTTTTAAAAGAGAGGAATCTGATATTCTGCCTGTTCTAAATACATTATTAATTTCTCTGGCTGTAGTTTTTGATAGAAAGCGTAGCGATCTTCGTGGGGGTTTTTGAAGGATTTTAGTTTTAATTATAAAATGGTGACAACCAAAAGATTTATAAAGTAAAAATTACGATAATTTAAAAGTTAAATAAAATGATTTACGGAATAAGGCATAATAAAATCTATGTATCTCAGCAGTTTCAAGATTGGGGTGCTGGAGAAAGATTAGAAGATTATTTTATTCGAACACCAGTAAGGAGCGTCGAAGAGCTAAGTCCACTAACTCTTGATGGAATTTTAGAAGTTGATGGTTTGAAGGAAGCAGGTATAACTAAGGTTATCGACCCTTAATGTTTTTATTCGTGCTTCATTAAGAAGAATAAGCTAACCAGCATTTTTTGTGATCCCTTCTCTTTATAGACCCTATAACCTTATTATAAAAAAAGCCAACCCTTTCGGGTTGGCCAGAAAACTTTTCGACTAAGGGAAAATGATGTTAGTCTAACCCAAAATTTTTATTATTGTAGCGTTGATTTATCTGAATACTTCGATTCCAAGGTCTGACATTTCTCGAGATGGAGCTTGCTCAAACTTGGGTTTTCCGAGGATGTATGGGCTTTTCACTCCTGTCATAATGGTGATGACCCTTACTTTTCCATGGAATTCCTTGTTGATTCTAGCTCCGATGATGACTTGCGCTTCTGGTGACAAATTTTCAGTGATGAGCATTCCAATGGCGGAAAACTCTTCCAGTTTCAAGTCAGGACCTCCTGTAACGTGGACTAAAGCACCTGTTGCACCTTTGTAATCAACATCTAACAATGGATGGGTTAGCGCTTGCCTTACGGCGTCTGAGACTCTCTCTGATGTATCACTCTCACCTATTCCAATGACAGCGACATCTCCGTTTTTCATAATTGCGGAGACATCTGCATAATCTAAGTTGATCAATGACGGAAGAGTAATTGTCTCGACAATTCCCTTGATCATTGTACTTATTAGTTCATTAGCTACGGCAAAAGCTTGCTCAATCGGAAGATTCCCTGCGATATCCACGAGCCTGTTATTGTCAATGACGATAACGGTGTCAGTCACTTCTCTTAAGTCCTGCAAACCAAATTCAGCTTTATCAATTCGTGCTTTCTCGCACTCGAATGGCATCGTTACCACTCCGATGACGACGGCTCCGGATTCTTTGGCAAGTTGTGCAACCACTGGTGCAGCTCCTGTGCCTGTTCCGCCGCCCATACCCGCTATAATGAAGACCATATCTGCAGCTGAAACTGATTTTTTAATGTCAGAAACAGCTTCTTTTGCAGCCTCTCGTCCTCGTGCTGGGTAGCCACCACATCCTAAGCCTCTTGTGAGCTCCTTACCAATAAGAAGTTTCTCGTCGGCTTTGGTGATGCTTAAATGCAGAGCATCAGTGTTTGCACCATAGATGGTAGCTCCATTGATTCCTTTGTTAAAGAGCCAAGTGATCGAATTACAGCCTGCACCACCTACACCAAACACTTTGATATTTGCTTTTCCAGCTCTGAGTTCATCGAAGTTAATACTGTGTGTAGAAGCGTTTTGAATAGCCTCTTTTGCAAAATCTAACGGCATTTTTTACCTCCTTTCAATACATCTAAGAAAAACTGAGTTTCCCTTAGTTTTTTCTTTCAAAACCTCATTTTTATAGGCTCAGAAATTGAAAATTTCTGATCCACATAAAAGGCTTAGCACCTTTTATAGTTCTAAAAGTAATATTGATAAGAGTTTACTCTTTAAAAATGTTTTGTTTGTGGAGTATACTGTTGTAGAATTTTACTATACAAGGAAATTTTTATTGCTCAAAAGGGATCGAATACCCCGCACCTTGCTGTGATGGGGATTTTTTATTAAGAACTTTTGATAGCATTATATTCTCGGATTTTTCCTAATCTGTTATAGAGGAGAAGGAGTTTTTGTTTTGTTGCTTGTTTTTCACTATCATTGAGATCTAAGGAATAGAGTTTTTCATATGCTTTGAGGGCATTGCCATTTTTTTGTGCTTTTTCATGATTTTGGGCCTGGATTTTGTACCATTCTTTGGTTTGGGATTTAATCTCTTCTTTTTCCAGTGTATTTGCGCATGCCATGGCTTTTTTAAAAGCGTCGTCGGCTCTGTCATAGGTGCCTGCTTTGATATAGAGATCTATCACTCGGATGAAAGCTATTCTTTTCTCGTTGAATGTTGAGGAAATGTCTGCAATTGCATTCATATTTTTTGCCGCCTCCGAGAACATGCTTCTTTTTTCGTAGAGGTTTGCCAACTGTGTGCTGACATATTTTTTAATCTCAAAAGAAGTTTCCCGGTGCTGTTTGAGAGATGATTCGAAATACTCCATTTTCAAGAAATCTGACATCTTTGAAGCCTTGGCTTCAATTTCCTCTTTTGTCGTCTCTTTTACTAGCATGGCATAAGAATTGCAGTTGTGTTTATAAAATTAACTATGATCCGGTACAGAGGATCTTTCATGAAGGAGTAATGCTTCTAGCTCTCTTTTTGATGCTCTCTGAAATTTTTCTCCGATGGTGCTTGCAATTGTTCCGATGAGTGTTATTAATCCGTTCGAGATAGAAAGATTTTTGATGCAGGCTGCTGCGTAAGTAACTGTGACTCCTGTGAATAGATTTCTTACGAGTAGTGCTGCTGAATATTCCTTTGTTTTTTCATCTGAGATCATTGGAGATGGGGAGAGATAATAACTTGCTCCCGGGAGCATGAATGATCCCATACCCCTGCAATTAAGATTGTCGCGGCATGCTCGCCAAATGCTTCTGAACCGTAAGGGCTTGCGGCAATGCCTGCTGCAATTGAAGAAAGAAGACCTGTATAATTTGCGAGTTTTTCTGCGACTGATAGGATTTGCAAATTCATAAAAAGAAAAAGTTCTTTTGTTTATAAAATTAACTATGGTGGGAAATCAATGATCAACTATGGTGGATGTTTATAAATTTCTTCCTTTATCTTCAGAGATGAAAGCGCGCTTAGAGCATCTTCTTGAAGTTGTTCTAT
>CAYJRI010000109.1:0-3957 GCA_964372435.1 Candidatus Woesearchaeota archaeon
CTGTAAAGCAATAGCTCATAATCTCTCTCTACGAGAGAGATTTTCAACTAAGCCTCAAAATACTCTTAAGCTTCCTCGGCAACCACGAGCCTTCTTTCATGTGTTGATGTCACAGGGCCTCAAAAAAAAATAAAAAACAAAAATAAACCATTACTGGACAAGTTTCTTGATATTCTCAATATTCTCTGCGATTTCCGTACCTTTCTTGGTAAGGACAATCAGTTTAATCCTCCCTTTTTTTTCAACAGAGACAAGACCCAGTCGCTCAAGATTCTGCAGGATCTTCACTGCATGGCTATAGGTGCAGTCAACTTCTTTCGCAAGAAGAGAGCCGTACTTTGCCCTAGAAAGCCTTTTCAAGGCAATCAGCATCAGAGCAGGCTTCCTCCTAAAAAAGATATCAAAGTTATCTTTCATTTTATCCCTTAGTCTTTCTGGAATATATCCATTAAGAACTATATATTCAAATAATGCTTTTATTTAAAAAGCTTTCTGTAGAGAAAGAAAAATTGTTTAGAAAGTGAGTAGTAACGAAACTCAAGACTCACCCTTCAGAAAATATCTTCACAATATTCCCTGTCATGCTCTTTCCCGTAAGTTCATTATAGAGATTCAAGTATCCCTTAGAAAATAATGTGGAGTAAGAGCCAAGTTGTTCAACCTTTGTCTTCCCTTCAGCAACTGATTTCTTAAGAAAATTTTTCACATCCTGTGATCGAATAGCGTCTATGACAACATCCTCAGATGTAGTAATCCGAATATCAGGATCAGTAAGTGCCTTTTCCTTAGTAGATACAACGCCAGAAACAACCTCTGCGCCAAAAACTCGATCTCCAAGAACCACCTCAATATTCGGAGTCTCACGACTTAAAGGCGGATTATGGAGCTGATAAGCTCCAAGTTCATTCAAAAGATAGGTAATATGATCAGCCTGCACTTCCACCTCGCCCACAGACGCGCTGCGCAACAATACCTCAACTGCAGCAGGCCTAGGAGGCTTCTCATAAGGAAATGTAGAGGTTGCAAAATACAGAAAAGCAATAAGCGTGAAAGCTATCATCAATACCACTGCAAGCAATACCCACTTCATTTTTCCACACCTTCTTTTAATGGCACAAATACATATGCCTCTTTTGTCTCCTCTCTCACCAAGGTTTTATTCTTTTTAAATATTATCATATTTCCTGAAACCCTAGGACAAACAAGAATCCCTCCTTGCAACAATAACGCTAGAGCAATTTCCTCAATCATCTTCTCCTGATCCCCAACAATCCCGGCAGTAAATAGAATCTTATGATATTTCTTCTTCCACACGCTTCCCTTTTCAAGAATATTCTCTGCAAGAAAAACAGGTTGTATCCTCTCTTCCCCCCTCAAGTTTTTCTTCTGCAAGTATCTTTTCAAGTTTGCAACATTCCTTCTCGCTCTCTCTGATAAAGAGATGTATCTCTCCAAAGAAATAACCTTCCCAGGATAAGCTAAGAATGAGAGGAGGCAGGCATTCCATCCAGAACCAGAGCCAATTTCCAATATCCGATCACCCTCGTGAATATCTGCATACAAAAGCATCGCAGCAACGGTGGAGGGTTGAGAAATCGTTTGCCCTTTTCCAATATGCAACGCAGCATCTAAATAACGCCCTTCTTCAACAAAAAATTTCCTGTCCACAGTAACCATGGCAAACAAAATCCTCTCAAGCAGTTTCTCCTGCCATTTCAAGAGGAGAGGGGAACAATAATGAAAGACAGATCTCAACATCCCCTGCATCTCCAAAGGTGCACTGTGGATAATTTTCTCAGCATCAGACTCTTTTCGCATGCAGAAAGAAGAATATCCTTTTATATAAATATTCTCAAAAAACTCTTCTAAGCAAACTTTCAAGATATGCTCTTTCTCCTGTAAACTCTTCGTTGAGAAGATCAACAACCTCCCTTGGAGAAAAATTTCTCTTGTAGGAGCGTCTTCTTGCTAAAGCATCATACTTATCCGCAACAGCAATCATCTGCGAAAAACAAGAAGCCTCTGGACATGCAACTCTCAGGTCAGAGCCTCTGGTCATTTTTCTCCGCTCTCTCCCACTCCTCGGATAAGGATCTTTTTGATATTCGTGATGAGCAACAGCTGCTTTCCTGACAATGAGATCAAAATCCTGCAATAGAAGAAAACTGTGGCGAGGATGCAATCGTATGATCTCTCTTTCTTTCTCAGTCAAGCCCCCCCTCTTATGCAAAATCTCTTCAGGCACCAGTAACTTTCCAACATCATGTAACATCAACGCATACCCTAAAGAGATCCACAAGGAAGGATTCAATCCAAAATCATGACCTAAATCAGAAAAAAGTCCGACTCGCATGCTGTGAACATAGGTTTCCCTGCTAAAATCTCTCAACTGTCGAAGATAAAAAGCAACTCTTCGGTCTCTCAAAACACTAAGAAACAACTCTTTACTCTCTGGATAAAGGATCTTAATCCCCATAGAATAAAAGAAAAATGAATTATTTAAGCTTTACCCTCACCTTTAAAAATCCCTTTCCCCTCCTCAAAACATGATTGACATCAAACTCGTAAGGGAACAGTATGAAGCAGTAAAACAAAATATTGCTAGAAGAGGAAAGCCAGAATACCTAACCCTCATTAACGAATGGGCAAAAAAAGACAAACAATTTAGAGAAATCAAACCCCAGGTTGATGCTCTTCGTCAGAGAAGAAATCAGATCTCAGAAGAAATCAATCAAGCAAAAAAAACAAAGAAGCCGGTAGATACCTTGCTGAAAGAGGCAAAAGAAATTCCTCAAAAACTCAAAGTCCTTGAAGAGCAGGAAACCCTCCTGCAAAAGGAAATCAAAGACCTCCTCTACAAAATTCCCAACCTTCTCCTCCCAACAGTTCCAGAAGGAAAAGACGCAAAAGACAATCCATTCTTGAAAAAATGGGGAAAAATTCCGAAATTTACTTTTCCCTTAAAGTCACATACAGAATTAATTGAAAACCTCAAAATAGGAGATTTCGAAGCAGCCAGAGAAACTACAGGTCAAGGCTTTAACTATCTCATGAAAGAGCTGGCAATCCTCGATAACTCCCTCCAAAGATACGGAGTTGACTTTCTCTTGGAAAGAGGCTTCACCCTTGTCATCCCTCCTTTGATGCTCAACAAAGAAACATTAAGTGGGGTAGTTGATCTCTCAACCTTTCAAGAAGTTATTTACAAAATTGAAAATGAAGATCTTTATCTCATTGGAACAGCAGAACATGCTCTTGTCTCAATGATGAAAAACAAAATCATCAATGCAAAAGAGTTCCCCCTAAAATTCTGCGCAGTCACTCCTTGCTTCAGAAAAGAAATTGGAGCCCATGGCGTTGATACCAAAGGCCTCTTCAGAATGCATCAATTCAACAAAGTTGAGCAAGTCATCTACACAACACCAGAAAACTCAGCCAAAACTCTAGAAGAAATGCAATCTATTACAGAAGAATTCTTCCAATCCCTCAAAATCCCCTACCAAGTGGTTGAAATCTGTTCAGGAGACTTAGGAAGCAAGTTTGCAAAGCAATACGACATTGAAGCCTGGTTCCCTCGACAAAATGCCTACAAAGAAGTCACAAGCGCTGGTAACTGCACAGATTATCAAGCTCGCCGCCTCAACATCAAGTACGAAAAAAAAGGAGAGCGCTTCTACCCACATATTCTGAATAACACCATGGTTGCCACCTCAAGAGCAATGGTCGCTATTTTAGAAAACTTTCAGCAAAAAGATGGAAGTATAAAAATCCCAGAAGTGCTGCAGAAATATACAGGATTTAAGGTGATTAAAAGTCAGAAATAAAGCCAAAACGAACAAAATTCATAATCTTTATTAACCTTATGTTTCACCGTTAACCAATGAACCCATTAAACCATCTCGCAATCATCATTGACGGTAACAGGCGCTACGCAAGACAAAAAAGCCTTGAACCCTG
>CAYJRI010000110.1:0-3087 GCA_964372435.1 Candidatus Woesearchaeota archaeon
TAATAAGCTGAATCTAGAATTTCCTCTAGAAATTTCATTACCATTAAATTAACCATTATAACCCGTATAACCCATAGCAAGAACCTTCTATCAAAGATAAAAACATCCTGCACAAAGAAAACCAAGGAAAAAGTGAAGAAAGTTCTGTTTAAAAAGATAGCTTTTTAAACTTTTATAACTTTAATAAACAATGAATCTCAAAAAAATAATCAATTCAAGTCTCGTGGGGCTCACCCTGTTTTCAAGTTGTAAATCTCTACCTCAAAGATTCCAAAAAATAAATCCAAAGTATCTCATTGAGGGGGGAGAACCAGGGTACGAAAAATTATCAGAAGCAATTAAAAAAAGGATAGAAGAAGGTTCTATTGAAGTATTCACAGACGAAGCACTGAGCTATATTGGTGGGAACAGAGAACTGCCGAAAGATTTCTATGAAGAATAAATTCGCCTTAATCTCTCAAACCCCTCAAAACTTCGCCTAGTACTGACTAGGGGTAGTTCTTAGATTCTATAGGCGAACGTTATAACTTTTCAGTCGTCATAAAATTATTTATAGAAGTACATCTTAGAAAAGAAAAAGAGATAGAATGGGGATCATAATATGTAGTGATTGTGGAAAGCAAGCAGAGCATCATGCCAAAAATGTATGTTCAACATGCTACAAAAAGAACCATTGGAAGCCAAGAATAATTATTTGTAAAAGATGTAGGAAAGAAAAACCCCACCATCAAAAAGGATATTGCAATAACTGTTCTAATTTACTCTTCCATTACGACCACATTAAAAGGCATAACTACCGAAAGTGGCACAATATAGACTTAGAGACACACCGCAAAATAACCGCAATGTGTATTATCTGCGGATTTGATAAAATAGTGGATCTCCATCATCTTGACAGAGATCATAAGAACAACAATCCTTCAAACTTAGTTGGTCTATGCCCCAACCATCATAAAATGAGCCATATGTATGCCCACAAGGAAGAAATCGCACAAGCCTTAAGAGAAAAAGGCTTTGAAAATGCAAAATAATCAAAGTAGAAGGTTTTAAGCAAAAGCAAAAACTTTTAACATAAAGAAAATAAGAAAGATAAACGAAAAAATGAAAATCCACGACATCCTAAAAATCAAGATCCAAAAAAATAAAAACCCCTCTGTCTTTTCCATGACATGGACCCACATCTCAATCTCGAATGGTTCGATAAGAAATACCGGCAAGGAGAAAAACCAACACTCGAAGATCGGGCGCATCTCCTTGCGCAGCTCAATCTCCCGTTCCCAGAGAGACTGACAAGACGAGTAGAAGAATCTCTCCAGCAGTTCCTTTTTGAACTCAACAGAAATGATAGCTATCGCCCAAGCATACACATCATTGCCTATGCGCTTCTTTTTAACCTCGCCCCTCTGACAAAAATACCTTCTAAAAAATATGATGCCTATGTCAAACAATATCAAGAAGCTCTAGAAAAACATAAAGACAAAATCCCCTTTAGCAGAAATTTCTAACGTCTTTTCCTCAACTCACTCTTCACCCTTTTCCCTAATCTCTTCAAAGTAGAGGTAACAAGTTTCTTCTCAGCTCTTACAAATTCCTGCGTCATGGGATCCTGCCAAACCTGCTTCACCAATACTTTCCCTCTTTTCATTCCTTTCCTTGCAAGCTTTCTTCCTTTCTTCACAAACTTCTTGATCTTTTTCTTCACCTTTTTTCTCATATGTTTTCTAAACCCTTGGTCTATTTAAATCTTCTCATCCAAATCACGAGTATTTTTTATAGATCAAAGCAAGAATCACAACAAGAATTCCAACGAGAAGATAACTCAGACCAGGAGGCCAAGTGATGAAAAAAGCCCCCAATAAGGTGGCGATGCCATACAGAAGCAACACCAAGCCAGCAGTCATGAACATGATACCATAGGTATAACTTCTCAATTTTTTCTTAATATGGATAAAATTCCCAAATTTCTCAACACCCCCTTCCATTCCCTTCTCCAAAGAAGAAAAAAGAAAAGAGAAAAAATCATATGCATATGTATGGAGAATCCCCTCAAGAAAACGATTCACTCTCTTTTTCCTTGCCATTCTCAGAAGAGGAAAGGAATTTATTTAAATCTTCCTACTCCCTCTTTCTACCACCAAATCCTTTTACAGACACAACGAGGAATCAAGCACTGCTTCATCTCATG
This sequence comes from Candidatus Woesearchaeota archaeon, assembly GCA_964372435.1. Classification (GTDB taxonomy): domain Archaea; phylum Nanobdellota; class Nanobdellia; order Pacearchaeales; family GW2011-AR1; genus CAYJRI01. The sequence continues at coordinate 2,186 of CAYJRI010000110.1, forward strand.
AAGCCCTACTCTGTCATGAAGAAGTAAACCAATTCTCTGAAGGAGCTGCTTTGCTTTTTCCTCTTCTATTTCCTTATAGTGGTGATCAGCAAAAACCTCTTGGCTCTTCGTATTCCGAATTTCCACAACAATCTGAGGCGCGAAATCTGCCAAGATTCTTTTTACCGTATATCCATAAAGGATCCCTTGCGCAACAGCATACTCGCTTAATCTCGGTTTATTCTCAATAATCTTAAGAGTATTCTCCTGAGGCAAGATCGTGATAGCATCAATCTTTCCAGAGATAAATAATCTGAAATCATGATCATGAATTTTCACAGGAATTTCTGAAGAGACAATAGCCTTTCCCAATGTCTTCGCCTTCAAAAAACCTTCCCTCAGATCAACAATCTCTAAAGCCTCTGGCAAGGCCATCACTTTTTCCTCAAATCGAGCATGCTCTCTCTGCCCATTCCTCATTTCTATCGTAACAGGCCGTAGAGCTTTTCCTGTCTCAATCAAATAAAATCTCTTCTCACACTCTAAGAAGTCGTAAATACTCGAAATCCGAAATTTAGGATATTTCCTTTCTTCTTTCTCTCCCTCAAAGAACTGACCAGCAGAGACAACATCACTCTTTTCTTCATTCATCCCTCTATAATTTTTCAAAGGTTTATAATGATTTGTATCTTCACAACAATCTTTATATAGAATAGTCTCTTCCTTTCAAAATAAAGAAGTTACCCAACATGAACCCAGAAGAAATTTCTAAATATCTTCAGAAAACCATCATCGAATTGAAATTAAGAGGAGCCTCCCAAAGAACCATTGATTCCTATCTCTTTTTTTTAAAGCCCTTCCTTGCCCAAGTAAAAGACCCCATGCTTGCCGATATTGATGAGGTGAAAATATATCTCGCTTCT
>CAYJRI010000110.1:3097-3935 GCA_964372435.1 Candidatus Woesearchaeota archaeon
TCTCTCATCGATAAATATGCAAATAAATCACGAGCACTCGCCTCTTCTGCTTTGCGTTTTTTCTATAAACGCGTTATTGACCGGCCACACCTGGTCATGAAAATTGAAACGCCTAAGAAAGAAAAACATCTTCCTACAGTCCTTTCACCAGAGGAAATTTTTAAGCTGATCGAGGCAGCAGATACCAAAAAATCAAAACTCATGATCAAAATGCTTTATGGCTCTGGCTTAAGGGTATCTGAACTCGTGAATCTCAAACCAGAAAATCTGAATTTTCAAGAATTGATCGGAACAGTCAGAAAAGGTAAAGGTTCTAAGGACCGAATCTTCAAAATCTCCTCCGATCTTGTCCAAGAATTGCAGTACTATATTGAAGAATGCAAAAAGAAGAATGAAAATTGCCAATGCAAACATCTCTTCTCAGATGAAAAACCTCTTACACCTAGAAATATCCAGAAAATTATCCAGCGAACTGCAAAAAAAGCAAAGATAGAAAAAAAAGTTACCCCCCACACACTCCGGCATAGTTTTGCAACTCACCTTCTCGAGGCTGGGGAAAATATTCTCATGATCCAACAACTCCTCGGCCATGAAAATCTCGAAACAACAAGAATTTACACCCACATTTCCCAAGAGCAAATCAAGAAAGTAAAATCTCCCCTTGACCTTCTCAAAGAACGAATCAAGCATTAACCCCAAAAATTATCGAGAATCCCTAAGATGCCGATCAAAATAAGGTACCATCCAACAAAGATACGAAGTGCCTTTGGAAAAATAAGAATAAGAATTCCTGCAAGAAAGGCTAAAACTGCAACCGAGACTTTGAGTGTAATATAAC
>CAYJRI010000111.1:0-3829 GCA_964372435.1 Candidatus Woesearchaeota archaeon
CGGCACTCCCGGACGGATAATCGACTTGATTGAAAGGAAGGCGCTCAACCTCTCCCTTTATTACATGAATTAGCCGAGATTCAGGGCAAGATGAGAGATTCTTATCGAGAAGGTGATCTTGGTAGTGCAGTAGGATATGCCATACGGATTGGGAAGAGAGCGCAGGAAGAACGAGATGCTATTGACAAAAAATGGGCTGAGAAATTTAAACAAGGAGAATTTCCCACAAACTTTACGGCAGATCCGGAATATATGGCGGATTTTGCAAATATGCGGGCCTTGGATAAATGGCTCCAAGGGTATGGTTCTGATGGGATGAATATAAAAATTCTTAGAGAATTTGAGCAAGGTGTCAGATCTGGAGAACGTATTTATCTTGGTACAGGAACTGATTAACTGTTTTAATATCGAGTTTATGCCATTAATTATTTATATAGGTTTTTGTTTTCATGAAGACATGATGAAAGATGCTGAGAAGGTTTATGCCTTACTTAAAAAAATTCCTCGAGGAAAGGTTGCTACGTATAAAGGGATTGCCTTGGCTTTAGGCATGCATCCTCGGGCTGTTGCAGCTGCCTTGAGGATGAACAAAGACCCTTTCCATATCCCGTGTTATAAAGTAGTGCATGCAGATGGAAGGCTTGGTGGATATTCTTGCGAGGGGGGAATAATATTAAAAGAGAGACTTTTGAAGAAAGAGGGTGTTCTGATTAAAGCAGGGAGAGTTGATCCTCTCTGCATCTTGAAGTAACATGAATCTTCCTTTGCCTATCAGTCTGTGTATGATCGTGAAAGATGAAGAAAAATCTCTTGATCCTTGTTTGAAGAGTGTGCAAAGGCTCGTAAAAGAGATGATCATTGTTGATACAGGTTCCCAGGATGCGACGAAGGAAATTGCTTTACGTTTTAGTGATAAGGTTTTTTATTTTCCCTGGAATAATGACTTCAGTGCTGCACGCAACTTTGCCCTGCAGAAAGCAACACAAGATTGGATTCTGATTTTAGATGCCGACGAACTTCTCTCAGAAAAGGATTTTGAGAAAATGTCACGGCTTATGGAGATGCATGACGTTGATGCCTTTGTGCTTGATTGCAGAAATTACACGCAACGTGTTGATGTTGCTGGATTTGTTTCCTCGCGAGGAGATCGTTATCCTGAAAGTGCAAAGGCCCCAGGATTCCGTATCGAGAAGATCCTGAGATTTTTCAGAAACAAGAAAGAGTATGTATTTGAAGGGAAAGTGCACGAGACAGTTGCTCACTCCATAAAAAGATCAGGGGGGAAAATTTTTGATACCGATGTGGTGATTCATCATTTTGGGCAATTGCATCCTGAAAAAATTGTTGAAAAAAAAGAAAGGTATGTTGCTCTATTGAAGAAAAGGTTGGAAGAGAAGGATTTTGGAGAAAAGAGCGAGGATTTCATTTGCTGGGAGCTTTCGCGAGAGCTTGGGCAGATCGGAAGGAATGACGAGGCTATTGCATATTTGGAGAGGGCTCTGGCGCTTGAGGAGGAATATCCCTATCTCCTTGGTTTAGGTGGATTGTATCTTTTGAAGAGAAGATTTGATGATGCGGAGAAGATGTTGAAGCGAGCTGTTCTTTTTGAGCCCTTGGATTCTGCAGTGCATCATAATCTTGGAGTTGTTTATTCAGAAAAAGGAGAGTATCAAAAAGCGATCAAGAAGTTTGAACGTGTTTTGGAACTGAATCCATCATCTGCAAATGCTTATTATAATTTAGGGGTGGTCTACACGAAAATGGGAAAGAAAGATAAGGCTGTGAGATTTTTTGATAAAGCTGGAGAGCTGCATCCAGGGTATCGGGGGAGAATTCAGTAGCGATATTTCATATAACCTCCGGTAGCTGTTGAGTCCACTAGAATCTTACAAGAAAAACTTTATAAACTCTTAAATAAGAGCAGGAAGATGGTCATTACACTTTCTATGTATGATACTGTTTTCGAGAACGCAGTGTATACGCAGGACTTTATGCTTATGGTTCAGGAAAATCCGCTTCTTACCAAGAGAGTGATTATTCTGAGAAGATACACAGAACCTACAGAAGACCAAGTTGTTGCTTATCTTCAAAAGAAAGTTGAAGCTCTTGATGGGAAGGGAAGGTTAGTGCTTCTTGATGGATCTCGTTTAAGTGAAAAAGGCAGTGCATTAGAAGCTGTTCTTGTCGCTCTCCCAGACAATGTGCGCAACGATATTCGAACAGGGAATGAGGATTGCATTACATTTATTCGTGATCATACTCGCGCCCCAAAACTAAAAGAAGGCATGCCTCAAAGGATGTATATGCATGTAAAGTATGGCCTTCTTCCTTCTACTCTTGTTGAGAAAAATAAGGAAGCTGGAGCTCTTGAGGATGCAGGATGGTATGATGCAGCTCTTTCTCACGAGGGGCTTCAGAAAGCTGGTTTTGGCGAGCAGTTTGCTCTTAAACTTGCATATGACCATAGACTTCCTCCGCAGGAAGAGATTAATGTTTTACTCAAGCATGGGACGCGAATTTCGAGAACTCTTGAAGTAAGTAAAACCTATTCCCCTAGAGAAGCGCAGGAAGTCGTTAATGCTCTTTATGGCGATCTTAGTAATAGCGAAGGTATAGCATTGTTAAGAGATGTTTCTCATGACATCCTTGAAGAGCATTCTTTAGCTCCTCTTTTGGCTTTGTATCAAAATGTCCAAGAGGCTATGGCGAAACTTGCTACTTGGAGAGGCAATTCTCAGCACTAATCATTCTGCGGGCGTAGAAATCTAGTTTAGGTTCACTAGCTAGAAAATGCTGTATAAAGCAAAGACTTATAAAATAGAATTACCTAAAGTATTTATGGCAAAATATCAATTCATTTATGATGATATGTCTGATAGATTGTTCATTTCAGGAAAGAAAGAAAGCGATAAGATATATGGAAGTGTGAGAATATTAAACCTAACGCTTGACTTTACTACTGACAGTCGCGTGGTTAATATTGAATTACGCGGAGCATCAAAATACCTGGAGTCATTAGGCATTAACCCTGAGATTCTAAATAATTTAACAGGAGCAGAGATAGTTGTTCGACAGCAAAGAGATGGCTATCTTATTTATTTTATTCTTCAAGCAGGCAATCAAATTGAAAGAATACCCTACAATATACTAACAGAGAAACCAATAGTACAGCATTAACTATTTTTGTTTAAATCTATATCTTAAATCTCGCTTGTATTCAACTGCATGAATAACAAACACTTTATCATCTTTTGGGATTGTTGCGATAGAAAAATAATTATTATTGCTTAAGCGATAGAAGAGTTCGTAGCCAATATCTCCATATTTGAGAGTTTCTTTCTCTATTTCATAGACTTTGTCAAATTGTGGAAAAACTTCCAAAACTTGTTTATGTATTAAACCCTTCTGTGCTATGCTTAAGTCATAATATCTTGTAAAAACTAATCTCTTGCCTTTAATTTTCTCAGAAATAATTTTGTCTATCTCTTTTTTATCAGTAATGAGAATAACCATGAAGGGTTAGAGAAGAAAAGGTTATTAAAATTATGTGATTATTGTTCGCACATGATATGGGGATATCCCCATATTCAGGCTGTATGGATGACAATATTTTGATTCATCAAGCTTTAAAAACAACTGCTTTTTCTTGATACTATGACTATTCGACAACCTATTGTGACGGTTATAGGGCATGTGGACCATGGCAAAACTTCATTGCTTGACCGGTTTAGGGGGAGCTCTATTGCTTCAGAAGAAGCAGGCGGCATTACCCAGAAAATCTCTTTCACGAGATTTCCTCGAGAGCAGCTCTTCAAGATGTGCCCGCTCC
>CAYJRI010000112.1:0-3805 GCA_964372435.1 Candidatus Woesearchaeota archaeon
GCGAGTGAAAAAATGAATCTAAGACTTAATGCAAATGCTGTCATTACCAATAAAGAGGGAAAGATCTTACTCGTAAGACAAAAAAAAGGAGCTTTCCCGGGAAAACTCTGTATTCCTGGAGGAGGCATTGATCCAGGAGAATTAGGTGAAGAGACAACAAAAAGAGAAGTGTTCGAAGAAACAGGAATCATGGTTCAAAACCTTAAAGCATTAGGATATTGTGAACTCATAAATCAAGAAAAGGCAAGCCACCGTGTCGTCCTTTTATTCCACGGAGCAGCCGAAGGCATGCCACAAGAAAATGACGAGGCAGAATCAAACTGGTATACCTATGCTGAAGCAGAAAAAGATCTTATTCCCTTCGCCAAAGAAGCAATCCGAATTTGGAAATCCAAAGAAATGAAATTCATTATCAAAGAATAATTACTTCAAAATTTTCTTAGCAAGAGTAATTGCTTCTTCAGGATTTTTAGCGGTATAAACTCCTTCCCCTATACTCTTGAAAAAGGCAAGACTTTCCTCAGTCGCATTCAAAAGAATAACAGGCTTCTTGCTTACCAAGGCAAGAGCAACCTCAGAAGCAGTTCCATGATTCATGCCACAGGCAATAACTACCTCACTTGAAAGAATATTAATATAATTTCTTCCACTCTTCATGTTCGTTATGACTGCAAGATCAACAGCATCTGAAATCTTATCTGGCTCATCGCTCGGCAAAATTCCTAGTGTTAATCCACCTTTGCTTTTAGCCCCCTGATTAACAGCATCCATCACACCACTTTTCCTTCCCCCGCTAAGAAGCACCCAGCCCTCTTCTGCAATAAGCTCCCCAAGAAGATAAGCAGTACCAATATCCTCTTGCTTCGCTCCCTCTCCAGGGCCCATCACTCCGATAATTGTCTTCCGCATAAAATTCCATAACACAAGAACTATTAATAATTATCTATCACAAAATCATCTCATGCACTCGATCTTTTAATAACCATATGCTCAGCACCGCCGAGAGCATCCCAAAGATCATAGCAATACTTTACTAATGCAGAAACTCTTTCCTTAGGTAAATCTCGAATTGAGCGCATCTCCAAATAAACCAGTGCTGTTCTATAAACCATCTCAGTCTCCGTGTTCACAGGACCAGAAGATTGCTCAAGCGCTTTCCAGAGAGCAGAGATGCACCCATAATCTCTCTCTTTATCAGAAGCGCATAATTCATTTTCGATAAAATCAGAAAGCTCTTCAAAAGTGTCTTGATCTCTAAAAGCTGCAGCCCTTATTCCATGACCAGCAATCAAAGCAAATTCCGGACGCCTATCCTCTCCCGCTAAATAAAGATGACGGTTACGATTCAAATTCGGCTTTTTTTTCATAAAAGAAAAAGACAATTATCATTTATAAAGATAATTATTCTAACAATTAAAATCCTCGGGCCTAATACTCCTCACTTCCCTTCCTCGAACTTCAACTCCTTCCTCGCCGTATTGAGAAGCACATTATACCCAATGTTTCTAATCAGCTCTGAAGGAATCACCAAGTCTTTCTTAAATAAGGAAGAGCGAACAACCAAAGCTTCAACCTGATTCTTCTTCCCGTGAAGAACAGGTTTCACCACAGTCCCGATAACTTCTCCCTGATTATCATAGACAGTCATCCCTTTCAATTTAAAAGCAGGCCGTATGTTCAGAAAAACTGCATGAGGCGCAACTCTCTCGATATAATCCTTCCCCACCACCAAACCCTTCCTCAAAAATCCTTTATCAATGGTAATCCCAACTACCTCTACTGCATTCGGGTCAAGATGCAGCATCTCCACTACTCCAAGAAAATCACCTTCAGCATCAATAACATCCTTTCCTAACACATCATCCGACGTAATGGCATCATGAAGCTCTTCGCCAAAAACTCTTTTTAGGTGCATTATAATCGTTCTTGAGCATCACTGTCTTTCCCAAAACCTTGATCGAGCCAGCAGAAATAGTGAAAGTCCCTCTCCAAAAAGAATGCACAACAAGGTTCTTTAGAGCATTCGTCTTTCCCATGCGCCCAACATCCTTTACTTTCCCAATCACCTCTCCATCATAAGTCACCACCTTCTTCCCCTTCAAGAGAATGCTGGGTTCAATGTTCAAAATAATCGCCTCTGAAGAAAGAGGATCAAAATATACCCTCCCAATAAACAAGCTTTCTCGAAAAAGCCCTCTCCTCACTAAAATTCCCTCAAGACTCTTACTTTCTGGATGTATACGAATTTGAGAAACCCTTCCAACGCGCAACCCTTTTTCAGTCAAAACTCTAACTCCAACTACCTTTCTCAAATCTATGGTCTCATCCCACCCCTTGGTCCGATCAATCACCTCTTGCATCTCAAAAGAAGGAAACAGGTTTATAAAAAGCTTTCGTCATCATGTGAAATCAAAGAGCTCCTCAACAACCCTGCCTGCAAGCTCCTTCTGCCAAAGAAGAATCCCCAAGCAAACAGCTCCGAGCAAGAAGGCAAAAGAAGAGCTTGATCTCATTCCACCTTCAACAACATTTCCCGTCATTCCGCCAAAAATTCCTTGAACAACTCCATACAAAAGTAGCCCAAACAAAAGGCTGATGATAAGAAAAAACGCAGCAAACATCCCTACAGAAAAAGATGTTCCTTCGCGATATTGCAAGTACGCATCATCCATTTTTCCTCAAAATGCCAACGCAAACCCCCAAATTGCAAAGAATTTTAAAACACTTGCAACAAGAGTGACCACAAACAGCCTCGTGATATTATACTTCGCAATCCCTAAGGCAAACGTAAGCTCATTCGCAGGCAAGGGAAGAAGGTTAAATCCAAAAATCGCATAACTCCCATAACGATCCACCAACCGCTTGACCTTATAGATCTTCTTTGTTGAGATGAAGGTAAAGATGATTCTGCTCAGCTTTGATCCAATGAAATAATCGATAGCATAACTAGGAATCAGTCCTGCAGTGACAAGAAATAACGAGATCAGAAAAGGATTTCCCTTGACCAATCCAAAATAAAAAGGAAACTCAATCGGAAAAGGCACAAATAGTAAATTTCCAAAAAAACTCATGTAGAAAAGACCTAAAGGGCTTATCTCTTTAACATCTTTCTCAAAAAATGATTTCATACTCTGAAAAGAGCCAGATGCAAAGAAACCTTCACGAAAGAAAGTAAGAAGAACAGTAGCAACCGCAGAAATAACAATAACAACCATCAAAGAAACGAAAAATACTTCAAGCTTCTGCTTATTCGACCTCTCAAAAATAAATTCATACCCCATCTCTTTTTCCTCTTATCTTTTACTTTTTATGTTTTCTCAACCCTTTTTCCTTTTCATGCAACGCTTCAAAATCCAAAGCGCATGAATTGATGCAATATCTCATCCCTGTAGGTTCTGGACCGTCGGGAAAAATATGCCCTAAATGCCCGCCACATTTCTTACAGAGAACCTCAGTCCTCTGCATAAACAAGCTGTTATCTGGTTTCTTCTCAACATTTCCCTCAACAGGCGCTGAAAAACTTGGCCACCCAGTACCTGAGTCAAATTTCATATCTGAGGAAAACAGCTTCGCCCCGCAACCAGCGCATTGATAAACACCATTCTTTCCCGAAGGAAAATGCTTACCGGTGAATGCGGGTTCTGTCCCTTTCTCCCGAAGAACATGAAATTGATCCGGAGTCAATCTCTTTCTCCATTCATCCTCAGACAAAAAAACTTTCTCTCCTTTTTTCATAATGGTAAAAGAACAATATGGTTTATATACGTTATGAAAAAGCCTCAAGAGGGAGTCGAACCCCCGACCC
>CAYJRI010000113.1:0-3750 GCA_964372435.1 Candidatus Woesearchaeota archaeon
CAAAAGATATAATGTTCTTTATTAAAATCCTCCACTAAAATCATTTTCTCTCCAACACAACTTTTTGTATATCAAGAAGAGCAGAATGTCGATCCGCAAGCACGTCGTGTTCCTTCACAATCAACCTCTTTTTGAAAAGAGGCGCATCTAAAACAAAACTCTCATACTCACCACCCTCTCCAATCATACTCACCCCATGCTTCTTCTGAAGCTGCTTAATCTCATAAACAAAAGAAGAATCAATCTCTTTCCCAACCCAGCTCTTGTCAAAACCATACGCTGACACTTTTGTCACAATACACTGCATCCTTCTCCTCAAAAGATCCTCCAAATGCTCCTCCTCGCCCCGTAACCAAAGCGGATTAAAACACTCTATGCCAAGCTCATTGCAAACCCTCTGAATACGAGTTGCCTGATAAATACTCCTTACAGTCCCAGTCACAACTCCTTGAATCCTATACTTCTTTATCGCAAGAGCAACTGCCCTCTTTAAGTCATCAACTTCCTTCTCTTTCTCCCCCCTACTCCTCACCTGCACCAAAGGCAGCCTCAAAGCCTCCACCTGCTTCCTCACCCACCTCAAAGTCGGAGTATGAAATAAAAAACTATCTTGGTTCTCAACAAGAATAGTAATCAAGCATCCAATCTTATATCCATGCTCATGAGCAAGATGCAAGGCTAAACACGAATCCTTGCCTCCAGAAAATAATATCCCTAATTTCATAAAAACTCCTGAGGAAAACCCTTTCCACATGAAAATAACACGCTCATCTTCATGATAAACTTATAAAAGACAATGTTTTAAACCTTCTGGGAGAAACAATACAGATAAGAAAGTAAAATGCCCATCAACGCCTCCTACGAATACACAAACGCGGAAAAGCGTTATCTCGCAGCACAAACCATAGAAGAAAAAATCCTGGCCTTGGAAGAGATGATCAAAACAGCCCCAGGCCACAAAGGAGGTGAAAATCTCAGGGCTAATCTCAAAACACGCCTTGTCAAGCTTAAAGAAAAACAAGAACATGCAAAAAAGAAACATGGCGCAACAAAGCAGGGAATCAAAAAAGAAAGCCCCCAGGCAGTCCTCATAGGATTAACACAATCAGGAAAATCGTCAATCATGTCTCTCTTAACCAACACCTCTCCACATATAGACATGTACCCTTTTGTTACCAAAGAACCCTTAGTAGGAACGTTGTATTACGAAGGCACCAGAATCCAAATAATTGACCTTCCTTCAATTAATTCAGAATACTGCGACCTCGGCATAGTAAACAGTGCAGATACACTCCTTATAATAATAGCTGCCCTCGAGGACATCAAAGAAATAGAACCCTTCCTCACAAAAGCACAAGGAAAGAGAATAATCATCTTCAACAAATCTGACCTGCTAGCTGAAGATGAAAAAAGAAAGCTAACAGCAAAACTCCAAACAAAAAAGCTTAATTTCCTCCTCTTCTCAGCGAAAACACAAGAAAACTTGCAGCAATTTAAAAAGAAAATCCTCGAATCTTTCGATATCATCCGCATCTACACCAAGGAACCCAACAAGCCTCCAACAACAGAGCCCTTCATCGCCAAACCAGGCACAACCATCGCAGAATTAGCAGAAAAAATTCATAAAGGACTTTCTTCTAAGATTAAAGAAACCAAAATCTGGGGCCCATCAAGCAAATTTCCAGGGCAGAAAGTAGGGCTCGCCCATATTCTGCAGGATAAAGATATCATTGAGTTCAGCACACGATAAATGCTCTGTTAAAAAGCCTTCATACCATAAAACATTTCCAGCAGCACACTATAAAAATACATTTAAATACCTTTATTCAATCTTCCATTCATGGGTCGCATACGCAACGGCTGGGAGCTCACAAAACAAAGTTTCCGCGTGATAAAAGACGACAAAGAAATTCTCTTATTTCCAGTTATAGCAGGAATTCTCACAATAGGATTCTCAGCCATCTTCTTTTTCTCTTTTTTCTTAGGTCAAACAACACTTCTCCTCACAAGCAAAAGCATAGCAAATATTGCTCTCTGGATATGGTTCTTTCTCTATCTTCTTGGCACTTATTTCATCGCAATCTTTTTCCAAGCAGCCATAATCACTTCTGCAACCATCCGTTTCTCAGGAAATAATCCAACACTAACAGACGGTCTCAAACAGCCCATGAAAAAAATACATAAGCTATTCATCTGGGCAATCATCTCAGCCATCGTCGGAATCCTTCTCAAGATCATTGAAAATCTCGGCCGAGGAAGATCTCGGGGAACACAAGCAGCAGCCTCTATTGCCTCTTCCCTTCTTGGCCTCGCATGGGCGCTCCTCACATTCTTCACAGTCCCTATTCTTCTCTTTGAAAGCACCTCTACCTTTGGCGCCATAAAAAGATCCAAAGACCTCTTCATTCGAACATGGGGCGAAAATGTAACAGCTCAATTTACCATCGGTGGTGTCTTCTTCCTCATCACCCTTCCATTCATTGCCCTCTTCATCCTTGCTTTCCTCTCAGGCAGCACGAGTTTCCTCATTTCATCCCTCATCATCCTTCTTCTCGCAATAGCAATGATCTCAGTGCTCTCCACCAGTGTCAACGGCATCCTCAAAGCAACCCTTTACAAATACGCGACATCAAGAAAAATGCCCCAGATTTACCCTCCAGAAACTGTCCAAAGAATATTTGTCAAAAAGCAAATCTAGTATGCTTCCTTTGCCAATCTCTCCAACATCTCTTTTTTCTTTCTCATGGGCTTCAAAAGATCATTAATCTCTTTAGCAACAGCTTTCTTTAAGTCTAATGGATGCAATCTTTTTTCCTTATAAACCCGTTTCAACTCCTCAAAAGAAGAAAAATAAATGTTTCCACCATGCTTCTTATCTCTCTCTATACTAAACTTTTCCCCCTTATCTCCCTTAATAACAAAAATAACATGCTCCAAGAAAGCAATAATGCCACTCTCTAAGTCTCCCTCGGGACAATATGCTCCCAATACTTTCTCCTCTACTTCCTTCTCGCTATCTAGCAAATCAATCTTTGATTTAGGATCAGAAGCGCTCATCTTTTTTCCAATAAGTCCTGGAATTAAAGGAGTCATAACCTCGACTCGAGGTCTATAACCAATCTTTGGAAGAAACTCTCTAGCTAAAACAAAAATCTTTCTCTGGTCAATTCCACCATACTGAACATCAACTTCCAAATACTCTTCATCAATAGCCTGCATCAAAGGATAAATAATCCCCCCCAAACGAGGATTTTCTCCTAGTTTCACTACTTCAGATGCCGCCTTAGTTGCATCATGGACAGAAACAAAAGTAGCTAGCTTCAATAAATCAAGCTCATACTCCTTGCTCAGCTGAAAACGAGAGCCTCTAACAATCTCGAAATCACTCTTGTCCACACCAATAGCATCAAACAAAAGTGGAATCACCGATTCATAATACGTATATCTCTTCTCTAAGACATCCCAAGGAGTGTTATCAAGAGCTCCATGCAAATCAGCCAACAATAACTTTACTTTAAAACCTGCTTTCAAAAAATCAGCCAGTTTAATAATCCAAACAAAATATCCAATATGAGGTTTGCCAGTAATTGCTGTTCCCAAATAAACAGCTGGTTTCTTTTTGCTCTCCAACAACCCTCTCAATTCTTCTCTACCAAGAATTTCTATAGTATTCCTCTCAACCAGCCTAAATCTTTCTTCAGCATCCATCCCCCTCCAAGCAAAAAACAATATAAAAACTTATCCATAGAA
>CAYJRI010000114.1:0-3640 GCA_964372435.1 Candidatus Woesearchaeota archaeon
AAGAAATTATTGATGATATTAAAGAAATCGTTGCCTCTTTGAGAGAGAAGTATTTAAGAGGGTTGAGATGAAGATCCGGAAAGCTACTCGCAAAGATTGTGTATCAGCATTAGTAATAGCTCGAGAATTGAAGGAATGGTTTACTCCTGAGGCTATAAGAAATATGAGGTTGGATTTTTCTGTCAATAATCTTGTTGTTGCTATTGAGGATAAAGAAGTTGTTGGATTTTTGTGCTACTCTTCTGAGCATGGACTGTTGAAAATTTTATGGATTGGGGTAAGCAAGAGAAACCATAGAAAAGGTATCGGGGGTTCTTTACTCCGATGGTTGATTCGCGAGGCAAAAAGAATTAAATCGAAGGCAATTCAAGTAGAAACGCTGCCTGAAGAAGAGAAGTACGAGCCTTATCTTCTCACAATGCATTTTTATAAGAAATATTTTTTTAAGAAATTGTATGTAAAAAAAGCTATCAAAAAGGGTTGGGATGATCAAGTTGTTTTGGAGAGGAAAGTAAGATGAAGGAGAAGCATATTCTTTTTGTCTGCAAGTATAATAGATTTCGAAGTAAAGTAGCTGAAGCTTGGTTTAAAAAGTTGAATAGAAATCCGTCATTGAAAGCAAAAAGCGCTGGAGTAATCCGAGGAAGTCCTACAGATCAAGAAACTTTTGCAGCTTGCAGGGATGCTGGGATAAAAATAAAAGAAAGAGTAGAAGGACTTAGTACTGAGTTGTTGAAGTGGCAAGATACTATTATTATTGTTGCAGATGATGTTCCTCCCCCATTATTTGAAAATCAGAAAAAATACGGTAAGCAGATTATAGTATGGAAAATTACAGATACTCATGGGAGCAAAAAAGAAATGCTCCCTATTATCAAAGCTATTGAGGAAAAAGTAAGAGGCTTGTTGGGGAAGTTGAGATGAAGATAACTATTGAAACAAAAAAATGTAAGGAACTTTATAAAAGTGAGATGGATTTGATGAATAAATGGAGAAGAAGAGACTTTGGGCCTCAGGAATCAAAAAATTATAAAAAAGATTATCCCTTGGATACTAACTTCTTTTTTGTTAGAGATGAAAAAGAGATTGCGGCATTTGGAGCATTACAGCCTATTGCAATAAATTATCTTGGGAAAAATTACAAAATTCTGGGGATATGCAATATCATCTCTCTTCAGAAAGGAAAGGGTTATGGGAAGAAATTAATCGCTGCTATGATTCACTCTCTAAAGAAAGCAGGCAAGACAGGGCTTGGATTTACTACCAAAACAGATTTTTTTAAAAAAGCTGGATTAAACACAAAAAAAGACTTTATAAGAAGGTTCATCTACAGAAATCCTATTACCAAAGAAGAAATAATAGACCGGGAAGGAGATGGAATTTATTATGAAGGTAAAGACGGATTTATAAAAAAGGTTCTTTCAAATAAATCAATAGTTTATATTGGCATTCCACATTGGTAAAAAATGAATCTTAAGCAACTCCGGCAGGTCATGCAAAAATATGGCAGAGCGTGGGAGATGCAAGACTCGGAATTGATCCTTGATTGCTTTACAAAAGATGGCATTTATCAAGAAAGTCCATTAGCGAAGCCGTATCGAGGCTATAAAGAGATAAAGTCATTCTGGGATAAAGTAGTCAAGAAAGAAACTCGCGATATTCACTTCAAATTGAAAAAATGTTATTTATCCCGAGACAGAAAAATTGGATTTGCAGAATGGGAATGCAAAAACAGACATGGTAGGGAAAAACATTATATGGCGGGGATTATGTTAATACAAATGAAGGGGGGCAAGATTTCTTCATTAAACGAGTATTGGAATACGAGAATAGAAAGGCTAGACTCACAAAGGAGAGGAAGATGACAAAAAAAGCACAATTCAAAATTCAGCAAGCTGTGGGGGATTTTTGGGAATGATGCATAAAAAAGGACAATTCAAGATCCAGCAAGCTGAAAAAAGGCTTTTAAAATTGAAAAAGGCACAATTCAAAATCCAGCAGATGGCATTTATGATTTTGGCTGTTACGATCTTCTTTATTCTTGCGGGGCTTTTCTACCTTTCTATCTATATCCAGGGGGTTGCAGAGAAAGCGAATGAGCAAAGAGAGAGGAGGGCTGTGATCAATGCTGAGTTTTTTGCTGAGACGCCTGAGTTGACGTGCGGGAGCTATTGTATTGATACTGACAGGCTTATGATTCTTAAGAATAGGTCTGTGTACAAGGATTTTTGGCCTTACTCAAGTATTGAAATTCGGCGGGTGGTTCCTCGCGGAACAGGAAGGGAATGCACTTTTGGGAGTTATCCTGATTGTGATGCGTACACACTTTTTGATAAAAAAGTAAGGAATACAAGGAGGGTTTCAAATTTTGTAGCGCTGTGCAGGAAGGAGTTGTTTCAAGGTTTTATTGCTAAGAAATGTGAACTTGGAAAGATTGTTTTGGGAGTGGAGATAAAGAGTATTGGGGGTTAAGATGGAATTTAGAGGTAATATTGTTTTAGGAGTTGCACTGAAAAATGTTTAGAAGAAAGTTTTTTTCTGGTCATCAGATGAATAAGGGAATGTCTCAGGAGTTGCACTGAAAAATGTTTAGAAGGAAAGGTCAAGAAGAGATGGTTGGGTTCGCTTTAATTATTATTATTGTGGCTATTATAGCTCTTGTTCTTTTAGCTTTGGCAAATAAGAAACCTGTTTCTGTTGGCGAGGATCGGGCATTGGCAAATTTCTTAAATAGTATGGCTCTGTACACAACCTCTTGTGGGAGTTCTCCTGAAAGATTTTACAATATGAAAGAAGTTATTCGGGCATGTTCTCAGGATGAAAGGTGCTTGAATGGAATGAAGGCATGTAAGGTTATGAATGAAACTCTTCTTTCTTTACTGCAGGAATCCTTTCCCCAAGGGGGTGGGGTAAAGAACTTCTACCTCTCTGTTGAGCATAATGCTACTTCTATCAGAAGACTTATTGCTCTTGGTAATGCCAGCTGCTTTGGGGAGAAAAAGGGTGCTGAGTTTTTCTATCCGGCAAATCCTGGGACAATCACGATTGTTTTGCAGGGATGTTACTAGATTTCTTTGAGTTGTTTAATATACTTTTGCAGGGATATTTTTAGTGTTTAAGATTGCGTCTGTATACTGTTTCAAGCAATTTTTACAAGATTTTTTAAAGGCTTAAGGAGATTTTTAGGGTGTCGACAAGCATGACGGGTTTAAGGGTTCTCCTCCTGCCTTTGTAGATAGTTTTGAGTTCAAGAAAGCCGAATTTTTCCAATATTTTAATGTCATCAAGGACTGATTTGAAGTCTCTTTTGAGGATTTTTGCAAGCTTGTAGAGAGAGTCTGGATTTTGGTATTTCACTGTATAAAGAAGGCGGGCTTTTTCATTGCTGAGAATGTGGCGTAAATCCTCTAAGCCAGAGAAATCATACTCTTTCTTTGCACCTTTGATTCTTTGAAAGATTGATCTGAATGTGCTAGGGGTAATAGAAAGCTCTATGGTTTTTATGCGCTGTTTTTCTGCCATTTTTAAACTCCTTTTTTCATCCTTATTTTATAAGGCTTATTAATAATATATAATTAATTTATATGCTCTATTAAATAGAGCTATTCTATTATATATATTATAATATACCTGATATAAT
>CAYJRI010000115.1:0-3639 GCA_964372435.1 Candidatus Woesearchaeota archaeon
CCTTATGAAAAGAAAAGAGGGTATTAACAAAGAATTGGCTTTTTCGCTTACTTAACACTCAATAGACATCTTTATAAATTATCTTCTTCTTTTGGGGATATGAAGAAAGAAATTAAGGATCTTGGAGAGAAAGAAAATTTCCTTTGGCATCGAGTTGATGAGAAGGAAAAGGAAAAGATCAAAGCCGGCGCTAAGAAAATTATGGATGATTTTGGGCAAGCTTTAGAAAAAGTTGATTCTGGAGGAGATTTTGTTTTTGTGGAGAGGGATGATTTTATTCGAGATGAAGGAAATGCTCTGAAGACTGATCCTGAATTTAAGAAAGTTATGTTTGAAAATGCGCCGAAGAAGAATAAGCATAGCATTTTGGCGGAGAAGGGGGGATGGGTATGAATCCCATAACTGATCCTTTGCCAAGTATCTTTCAGCATTTGAGGACTGATCTTCAGCAATATTTTACCGCGCATGATGAGGATGTAGAATATTATCGAAAAGTTCATCAAGAAAGTTCACGTGGTGATGAAACGAAGGTTAATATCTGGCAAGAAAGAACTAGGTATAAAAAAGATCTTTCTCTAATCTGCGGTCATGCTGCTCCTCTGGATCAATGTGATCAAAAGATGTTTGATCTTGCAATTGTTTATCTTGATCGGTCACTGGGATTGATATAAAATGGTCAATGTGTTTCACAAGTTAGAGAT
The DNA here is from genome assembly GCA_964372435.1 of Candidatus Woesearchaeota archaeon. Taxonomy (GTDB): domain Archaea; phylum Nanobdellota; class Nanobdellia; order Pacearchaeales; family GW2011-AR1; genus CAYJRI01. The sequence continues at coordinate 702 of CAYJRI010000115.1, forward strand.
GATTCGGAAGGGAGAGCTTTCCTGTTTCGAAAATGTTGAGCAATTTCTTGAGCTGATTGAGAAGAGAGACAAAAAAGGGGAGAGAATCAATAGTTTTCTTCATGTGAATGAAAATGCCTTGGAGGAGGCAAGAAGAATTGACGAGAAAATTAGAAAAGGAGAGAAGGTGGGAAGGCTTGCAGGGCTTGCTATTGGCGTGAAGAGCAATGTTCATGTTAAAGGGATGATTACAAATTGTGCGTCGCTAGTTCTGGAAAATTATAGGGCGCCTTATGATGCAACGGTTATTGCGAAGATCAGGAAAGAAGACGGTATTATTCTTGGAATGACAAATATGGATGAATTTGCTTGTGGAGGAAGTGGAGAAACCTCTGCCTTTGGGGCGACGAGGAATCCTCATAACCTTGCATTGATTCCAGGGGGCTCTAGTTCTGGCAGTGGTGCTGCTGTTGTTGCTGGTTTCTGCGATTTGGCTTTAGGGAGCGATACTGGCGGCAGTATAAGGAATCCGGCGTCGCACTGCGGTGTTGTTGGAATTAAACCTTCGTATGGACTTGTGTCAAGATATGGGTTGATTGATCTGAGCATGTCCCTTGACCAAGTTGGGACTTTTTCAAAGGATGTTTCAGGAGCAGGATTATTGTTGGATGTTATCCGAGGTAAAGATACTAAAGACGCGATCAGTTATGAAAGTTCTCAGATCAATATTGAAGGGGGTTTGAAAAATATTACTGTAGGTATTCCTGGAATTGCTGTCAACGATCAGAGAATACTTGATGAAATGGAAAGCATTGTTAGTGAAGTTACTAAAAAAAATGGATGGAAAGTTAGGAGGATTAAGTTGCAGCATATCGGTCTTGCAGTGCAAACCTATTATCCACTTGTTTATGTGGAGTTTTTTTCAGGAACGAGGAGGTTTGATGGTCGGCGTTATGGAAAGAAGATTGAGGAGGTTGCTGGACCGGAAGTTTTGCGTCGGATTTTGGGGGGAAGTGAGATTAGCAAGGCTGAGTACAAAGGGCTTTATTATAGGAGGGCGCTTCGGGCTAAGGAAGTTATTAAGAAGGAATTTGAATCTGCGTTTAAGGAAGTGGACGCGATTTTGATGCCGACGGTGCCGCGTTTACCTCATAAGATTGGCTCGCGGATGAGTGTGGAGGAGATGTATAATTATGATCCTTTGACGATTCCGGCAAATCTTGCTGAAGTTTGCTGTGTGTCTGTGCCTTGTATGCATTTAGACGGGGTTCCTGTTGGGATAGAGGTGCATTGTGGCAAACTGCAAGAAGGAAAGATGCTTGCGATTGCAAGGGAGTTTGAAAGGGTGAAGGAGAAATAACTATTTTATGATGTTCCCTATATCTTTGAGCGTAGTTATTTCTGTTTCATACATTCTTTCCTTGAGGTCTCGAAGAGTTATATCGTGAATTTCTTCATGTGTTTTGTCCTTCAAGTAACTTGTGGCTCCGCAGCAATCAGTAATGAGAATAATTTTATATCCTCGATAATGTGCTCCTTCTGCAGTTGCTCTCACGCAGTTGTTTGTTAATACTCCAGAAAGAAGAAGTCCTTTTACTTTAAGTTTTCTTAGAACATTTTCAAGATCAGTATCATAGAAAGCATCGTATTTATCTTTTGCAATGATGAAATCTCCTGACTGCGGCTGTAGTGCAGGAACGATTTCCCATCCCGGTGTTCCAGTAATGCATGCTCTTACCTCTGGAGGCTCACCAAACTCTGCATTTGACTTGTCTGGCTTGATGCTGTGTTGTGTATAGATAATAGGAATTCTTTTTGATCTGCATAAATTGATTAATTCTTTTATTTTTTTTACAAGATTTTTGTCAAGCATCTCACAAGAATATGGAGAAGCCCCTTTGATAAAATCATTCTGGCAGTCAATCACAAGTAAGGCATATTTCATAGTACCTCGAGTTGCTACCACCATATAAATCTTGCTTTCATTAGCGTATTGATGCATTAAAGGGAGTTCAAATTTTCAAAGCTAAGAGATTGATGACTACTATGAAGATACAACAAAAAGGAAGATTTAAATACCTACAGATTATAAAAAAGTATGACAGGACAAGTTATTCCAATAATCAGGAGAGGAAGGAGAGGAAGAACAGAAATAGACCTCCCTTACCCTAACAGACAGCGTACTTTTATCCATCCTGCTGCAGGTCCAGGCACCTACAGAGAGGTAGGAAGAACAATTCTAGAAAACAATCTGGGAGTTCCTTCAGGAGACGATACAACTATTCTTGTTTATCCTGCGTATTGCATTCCAGGAGTAAAAGACGAACCAGAATTTATAAACGTGAGACGGATTATGGAGGATCAATATTTCTGGATCTTCAATCGAAATGGCTGGGCGAAAAAAGGAGTCTATGTGCTGAAAGATCCTCAAGCTCTCGGAAACAGCGAGCCACTCGATCAAGAAAGTCTCGATAAAATGCTCGAAGGCGGAACAGAACTTATTCATGGAGTAATATTAAGCAAGGATAAAAATCTTGCATTTGCAGAGAAAGGAACCTATACCTTCGGTGAACACACTTCGAAATCCTTAGCAAAAGATGGTTTTGTCATTGCGACAAATTTTGGACTTGAAGGAGCAGAGCAGATGGCGGAAGTTGCCTCTACATTCAAAAATGATCCTTATACCTATGGAATAGAATCTGATAAACTTGTACAAACGGTTTCCGCGCTGGGCTCGGACTACCTCGGCTACTGGCTTAGCGTCGGCGGCTACAGGAACGAGCGCAGCAGGTACGGCCGTGCTTTCGGGGTAAGTAAGTCGGGCGAAGCTCGCGCGAAAAAATAGTAAGTCTTTTTAATGCTTCTTTCATCAGAAGGATTTATAAAACTTGGAGTTCTTTTTCTTTTATGAAAATAGGAAATGTTGAACTGAAGTGGCTTGGACATGCAGGATTTTGCA
>CAYJRI010000116.1:0-3612 GCA_964372435.1 Candidatus Woesearchaeota archaeon
TTCCCATTTCTTCTCGAGCTAAAAACCCAGCTCTTTGAAAAAGTCCCCATTATCAACGTAGAAAACAGCATCATCGGAAAAACCTCGCGCCTTTCTTCTTTCCTTTTTGGAAAACCGTATCGAGGAGTTAACATCTTCATTTTCAAAGATTCATCGTATAAGGAACTTCTCATCCAAAAAAGGAGATGGTGGATGCGTTTTCCAAACAAGCTTGCAGACTGCGCAGGTGCCGTAACCTTTGAATTAGGCTACGAAAAAACAGCCCATAAAGAAATTCAAGAAGAACTTTTCCACAACACTTCTTTACCAAATATAAAACTCAAAAAAATAGCAGAATTCAAAGACACCTCGATAAAACCCTTCACCTACAACCAGTTATTCATAGGAATCTACCCTGGCCCATTTTCACCAAGCCCCTTTGAGGTGAAAGACCTTTTTTTCAGATCGGTGCAAAAAATAAAAGAAGATCTCGAAAATCCAAAAACCTCGAAACAATACGCGCCTCCATTCAAAGAAGCCTTCAAGCATTTTGAAGAGTGGAAAGAAAGCCAAAATAAATAGCTTGGAATTTAAGCAGTTCTACAAAGAAATACGGAAAGAGATTTGATATCCAACAACGAGATAGCTTCGCAACTTTCAAAATTTCCCGAGGTATATAGCTTGTATACGACGAGTTAATTTTTTTACCTCTTTTAAATTCTTGAGGTATTGAAATTATAGTAGTTCAAGTTAATTTCATTACCTCTTTATCAATGAACAGGGCAATATAAACTATAGTAGTTCAAGTTAGCTAACCATTTCTCTTATCAATTCTCGAGGCATATAGTTTATGTACAATAAAATAGCCTCGATATCTGCTCAATATGACGTCCTCCGCACCCTAAAGGGTGCGGTATCCTGTGCATTTACCCCTAAAACTAAACAGGACGCACTTCATCTGCGGACTAAAGTCCGCAGTTTTCGTGCCTGCACTTATAAGAAGTGGACAAACATTAATTCTTAGCACATAGTCTACATGCTATGAGTTGACAAAGGTAAAATTGAGCTTGTAATGCATAGTTTATATCCTCTTGGAAATGTTAAAACTTCAGAAATGCGAGAAGCATTTCTGACAGTGCTCAAAAACCACTCGAAGAGTGGCATCATCATGCAACCAGTCTTTGACTAGTGGTTTTTGACAAGGTAAAAATGAACTTGTAAATCCTACTCAAAAATCATCAGTATATCATCTCTCCCATCCCTTCGGCCTAAGCTGATACCACTTCACCAATGATCTCACACTATCTTCAATACTCCTCATCGGCTTCCATCCCAATACCCTCTGAGCTTTCTCAATAGAAGCTATAGCAACCGCATATTCTCCTGCCCTGGGCGAGCTCGTTTTCATTTCAAAATGAGCTCCAGTAATCTCTTGCACTTTATGAACAATCTCTAAAACTGAATTACCCATCCCTGTTCCAAGATTCATGATCTCACTCTTGCCTCCAGCAAGAAGATACTCAACAGCCTTAAGATGCGCCTCATTCAAATCAACCACGTTGATATAATCGCGAATAGGAGTTTTATCAGGAGTATCAACTTGAGCGCAGGTCAAGGAAAAAGGTTCTATGCCCAAAGCGCCCCGAACAGCATTCTGCACCAAGAGCACCGAGGGTTTTTTAGAATCCCCCACAAGGCCATCATCAGATGCTCCGCAAACATTAAAATAACGGAAAATAACAAAACGTATCCCATGAAGCCGGGCATACCATGAAATAATCTGCTCTGCTATCTTCTTTGACTCCCCATAGGGATTTGATGGAAAGGTAGGATGCTGCTCATCAAGAGGTACATATGCAGCATCACCATACACAGCACAAGTAGAAGAGAAGACAAGAAACTTCACCCCATACTCCACCATAGCATCAAGCAAATGCACAGTCCCCAAAATATTATTCCTAAAATACTTTCCAGGATCCCGCATAGACTCATCAACAAGACAATGAGCTGCATAGTGCACAACAGCTTGGATATTCTTCTCTTGCTCAAAAAGGGGAGATAAATCCTGCTTCAAGTCCGCCTCATAAAAACGAAACGTCTTTGGAAACTTCTCCTGGAGGAAAGTTAAAACATCTTTATATCCTGTTAAAAAATGATCAACGCCAACAACCTCGTATCCTTTTTGGAGAAAAAGGTAAGCGGCAACTGACCCGATATACCCTCCTGCTCCTGTAATAAGTATTTTTTGAGACATATTATGTCATAAATATCAAAACTTTTAAGGCTTTGGGAAAAAAGAGAGTAAGCAATATATAATACTCTTATTTAGTAGTACCGAAAGATTTATATACTTCGTAGGGATTAGATTTATAAAGCTTTCCCTTAGTCTCTCTATGTTAAGAAAGCTTTCTCATAAATCCCTCAAAATAAAATTCTTATCATTTCCCATGGCCTTCATTAAACGCTGCCCAGAGTGTAACAGCATTAATCTCGTCTATGACGAGCAAAAAGGAGAAGTTATTTGTAATGATTGCGGCCTTCTCGTCGAAGAAAGAATGGTTGACACAGGCCAGGAAATGCAAGGCCGGGGAGAAAAATCTGAAAAAAGGGGCAGAGGTGGAGCCCCCCTCAGCATGCAGAAATTCGATAAAGGACTCACAACCAATGTTGGAGAAATTTCAGATATCTATAAGCTTGAAGGCGGACAAGCTCGTAAATTTCTCAGATTAAAAAAATGGCAGGAAAGAGTCTCAACCTCTATAGAAAGAAACCTCAGATTAGCAATGGCTGAATTAAGGAGAGTGGCTTCTTTCTTAAACCTTCCCGTCGTTGTCAGAGACGAATCTTCAAGAGTCTACAGCTTTGTCCTCCAGAGAGGCCTTGTCCGTGGACGAAGCATGGAATCAGTCATCGCAGCCTGTATTTATGCAGCTTGCAGATCCTACAACATCCCAAGAACCCTCGATGAAATCGCTAATGCTTCAGACGTAGAGAGGAAAGAAATCGGCAGAACCTACAGATTCATCATTCGCAAGCTCCAAATCAAAGTCACTCCATCCTCGCCAAAAGACTACACTTCACGCTTCGCATCAATTCTCAACCTCTCTCCAAAAACACAAAATGATTCCATAAAACTCCTTAAAAAAGCAGAAATCTCAGAACTCACTTCTGGCAGAGGCCCGGCAGGAATCGCAGCCGCAGCCCTTTACGTAGCAGCACTTCTCAACAACGAAAAACGCACCCAAAGAGAAGTTGCCGACGTCGCAGGAATAACCGAGGTCACTATTAGAAACCGATACAAAGAACTCCTCGATCGCCTTCACCTTGAGGAAAAAATCAAGGAAATCGAGGCAAGAGCGAAGTAAGAGTGAAGTAAAACATGGTAAAAAATAACTATTATCTTGTCACAGGAATTATTTTTTTCATAATCACGATTCTCCAGCTCATGAGAATCATCAATCAATGGCCTGCTCAAATAGGAAATTTCGTGATCCCTATTTGGGCATCTGGAATAACAGTTGTAATCACACTCCTCCTCGGAATCTGGGCATTCAAACTTCTTGCTCATTACAAAAGATAGTGAATACACTCCCCAAGGCAAGACCTTGGGGCATCTAGAAATTATCTAATCTT
>CAYJRI010000117.1:0-2564 GCA_964372435.1 Candidatus Woesearchaeota archaeon
CTACAATGTAAGTATCTTTGATCAAGCTGGGAATTTTAATAGTACGGGGAATAGGTTGATAACCTTGGATCAGGTGGCTCCTGTGGTGACGGTTAATCAGCCTGCGAATACGAATCTCTCAACATCATCTGTAGTATTTAATGTCACTCTAAATGAGGATGGAAATGTGTGTAATTATACTTTGAACTCTGGGACAACAAATAACACCATGCAGAGGGCAGGGCCTAGGAATTATAATGCAACTAACTCTAGTATTGCTGATTCGCAATATACAGTAAGGTATTATTGTTGGGACATGACGAATAATCTGAACTCTTCTGTTACAAGAGGGTTCGGGATTGATACAGGAAATCCTACTTCTACTCTTATCAGTCCTGGAAATAATACGATCAGGAGTGTGACCTCATGGAACTTTTCTTGTAATGCGACTGATACTAGTGGATTAAGTGCTCTCCGCCTGTATATCTGGAATGCTTCTGGAGAGTATAGCAATAATATTACTGCAAGAACAGGAACAAGCAATGAGACGAATTGGACCTATGTTATTACTGTCAATGGGAATTATAGCTGGAATTGTCTGGCGAACGATACTGGAAATAATCAAGTCTTTGGAGCGAGTAATAGGACTTTTGTTATTGATACTGTTGCTCCTACGAGGCCTACGTATACCTGCTCTCCTAACTCAACAACACCTGGACAAGCTGTCAGCTGTACCTGCTCTAGTTCTACAGAAACTTTGTCTGGATTGAATACTTCGTATGGAACCAATGGCTACTCCTACACAGCTGGTCCAAATACTCAGACTGTAGGAACTTTTACCTTGGATTGTACTGTGCAGGATAATGCGGCGAATTTGAATTCTGCTAGCACTTCTTATACCATAAGGGATCCAGGAGTTGCAGCTCCAGGTGGTGGAGCTGGTGGTGGGGAGGAAGAAAAGAAAGACAAAACATGGACAAGGGTGACTCCTGGAGCTGCTACGATCATGCATGTAGAAGAGTATGGAATAAAGCAAATTACTATTCAAGTTAACAATTCTGCTAACGATGTAACGATTACTGTTGTGAAAATTGCAGGGCAACCAGCTTCTGTTACAAAGAGTATTGAGGGTAAGATCTATAAATATGTAGAGATTAGAACAAAGAATCTTGATGCAACTCTTGACAGTGCAATGATTCAGGTGAGAGTAGAGAAAAGCTGGATAACACAGAACAATATTGCAAAAGAGAAGATTATTGTTTATCGGTATGATGCTGCTACTCAATCCTGGCAAGAACTTGTAACTAAGTTGGTAGGCGAGGACTCTACTTATTATTTTTTCGATGCTGTAACAAAGAAATTTAGTATTTTTGCTATTGCTGAGAAAAAAGTAGTTGCTCCCACACCTACACCAACACCGACTCCTGAGCCTACTGCAACTCCAGAGGCAACTCCTACGCCCGAGGAGGAAATAAGGCGGGGAAGCAAGGCATGGATTTGGATTCCGATTATTATAGTTATTATTTTTGGTGTTGCGTTGGCGATTGTCCTTTTCCTGAGTAAAAAGGGTGCGCGTAAAAAAGTCTGGATTAAAGAGGCCAGGTTCCACAAAGCTTAATAAGATTATGTTATAGCAGAGGACTTAATTAACTTACCATAATTTTCTATGTTATATTCGATAAGTCAAAAATTTTGGTTTATTACTTTGGTCTCTTGCTATAGAAGAATTTTTTTAGAGTATATTGTTAGAGTATAGATAAATTTTTAAAGTTCTTGCTTTTTCTTTTCATATGATGCGTGGAAAGGATTATGCACAACAACTTGCTGATTATATTAAGAAGAATGCTACTAAAGGATATCCGATAGAGGCGCTACGATGGGCTTTGGTGAGCCAGGGGCATTCTCGTGTTCAGGTTGATAAGGCGCTTCAACTCGCGACACAGCAGATGGCTGCTACAGCGCCGAAGATTGAAAAGCCTATTGTACAAGAAGTTCAGCCTATGGAAGAACCTAAGAAAAGAGGTTTTTTAGAATGGTTGTTTGGTTAAAGAGTTTACATTCTTTTTGTGCATAATCTGCTGCACATAATTTTAAAAAGCGAATTTTCTTGAAGGAGGGATGCAGAAAAGAATACTTATTGCAGTTATTTTCCTCGTTCTTTTGATTGGAGGCTTTATTTATTTTAGCGCGACGCGATCCTCGTTAGATCTTGAGAATAAAAGTTTGGAAAGTGTTTCTGCTGGGAATTTGGTGTATGTAGCGTATGTCGGCTCTTTAGAAAACGGTACTGTTTTTGATACTAGTCTCGAGGAGGTAGCCAAGCAAGAGGGGGTCTATAATCCGCTTCGCCTGTATGAGCCTCTTGCGTTTGTAGTCGGAAGTGGACAGATGATTCCGGGTTTTGATCAGGGAGTTATAGGTATGAAAGTAGGCGAGAGAAAGAAGCTTGTTTTGAACCCTGAAGAGGGTTATGGCAGTTATGATCCCTTGAAGATACAACTTATACCGCGGAGTGAAGTTATCAATCGGACTTTTGAAATGAATCGGAGTATTGTTCTTTCATTGCCGGAGTTTACTCAAGCTTT
>CAYJRI010000117.1:2574-3518 GCA_964372435.1 Candidatus Woesearchaeota archaeon
TAGAAAGAATTATACTACACTCCAGTCTCCTTGGGGGTATAACGTGAGAAAGATTGCTGATGAGGTAACTCTTGATATTGTAGCGAAGAAAGGAGAGATTGTTACCTTGCCGGGTGTTCCGTGGACATCTGAGGTTGTGGATGTTGGGCAGCGCATTCGACTTCGTCATCTTGCTCAGCATGGACAAGTTCTTCCTACTGCTTTTGGAAACGCAACTCTTGTTGTGACTGAGAAAGAAATTCAGATTCATGTACAACCTGAGCGAGGGAGAGTTGTTGCTGGTCTTTTAGGACAGTCGGTTGTGAAAGATTTTAATGCAACCCATATTATCCTTGATCTCAACCATCCGCTTGCTGGAAAGACGTTGATTTTTGAGGTGGAGATAGTGAATATCAGTGAGGCTCCAAAAACAGAACAAGGTGATTTCTCCTCGTTGCCCTTATCCCAAGATTTTTCTGATGAAAACTAGACAGTTTTTATTTACCCTTCTGACTTTCTTATGCACCATTCAATCAACATGCTCAGAGGCATAACGCCCGGGCCAGGAATCGAACCTGAAATCTATGAAATGTTATAAAAGAAGAAACTACGCCGACGCCAGGAATCGAACCTGGAGATCCTTGCGGAAAGCGGTTGTCTTTAGCTACTCAAGACCGCCGGAGTACCATTGTCCCACGTCGGCATCTCTGACAAGAATAAGGCTCTTTCTTTTTTATTTAAAGTTAACTGATAGGAATGATACTTCCCATATTGGATAAACTCCTTGACAGTTCTTCTAACTTTGATTATCTCTGCTATAAGTTTGGATAGTTCATTTAAGAAGAGTTTACTTCCGGCATGGAAAAGTATCCTATTTTTTCCAATTGATCCATCGGTAATTAAAAACCCATAAATCAGAAAAACACATGCCACCCAACCCTAAAGGGTTGGGTTTGTGACAGGCA
>CAYJRI010000118.1:0-3517 GCA_964372435.1 Candidatus Woesearchaeota archaeon
CTTGAAGTGAGCAGTGTGGGGGATTTCTTGATACTACCGCAAAGAACTTGAGTATTTGAGCAAATTGAGGAAATAAGAAATATCGAGATAAGGTAAAACAGCCTTGGTGTTGTTCATTTGGTGGTAAACACTCATTCTTAAAGAATGTTCAATTATTTATGTGAGGTGCTCTATCACTACTTCAGGTCTTTTGTATCTCATGCTTCTTCGCTTTGCATGCTAGCAAATTTTCGTTGTGTCATTACCCAGAGTTCTATGAAATACCTTTTCTGTTTGCTTTTTGTCTTGAAGGAAAGTGTCGTAATTTTTGGAAGACGAAAGATTTATAAGGAAATGCCTTCTAGGGGATAGCATGGTTGAAAGTTTCTATGATGTATTGAATACTGCTGTCTATGTGGCTGGAGCAGCTACTGTTCTTATAACTGTTGGAAGAGGGGCTTTTTTCTATTGGAGGAAAAGGGTTGAGACTGATCCTGCTCGCCTTGCAGCGCAGAAAGATTTTGAGAAAGCTAGGGGTGATGAATATTTGAGAGTTCTGAATGATGCTGGGTATAAAGAGAGGTTGCAGTTGAGAAAGGATCTTGCAACGGAGTTGATTACTCAGGATAAGGAATTAGCAAAATCTGGAGATGATTTGAAGAGAACTTTGGATGGGATTGTTGGAACGCTGCGCGATTAAGTGAGAACCATTGCGAAAGGGATTCCTTGTATTTTTTTTATGCCTTCTTTGCTGATGATGCCTGCTTTGAGGCAGGTTTCTACAGCCTCTTTTCCTACGATGTTGAAGGTTGCGTCTTCTTTTAGATAATTTTTCATAAGATGGATTAATTTTTCTTCTGTTATCTCCTCGCCTTTGTAGAAATTTTCCCTTACATCGAGCTGGAATTTTCCTTCTTCAAATTTTTTTCCTAAAATGTCTGAGTCACAAATTGCAACAATAGTCCTGTATGAACTATATACTTTTATAAACATTTTCAGAGAATTCTCCTCTTTCAGATTATTTTCAGATTTTATCCGCCAATTCTACAGACAGTTGTTCCGCAGACAGGGCACTTTCCTTTGATCATTTTAGTGCCCCTGCTTGTCTTGGTTTCTTTTCCGTCCTTGATTTCGCGCTTTGCTTTGCACTTTACACAATAACCTTGTACCATTTTGAGTACCTCTTCTTTGGATGAGAAAAAAGAGCCTTTTAAATGTTTGTGTTAGCATGAGCTTTTATGATTCTTACTTGAAAGAATTCCAGGTTTGGACTACAATGAGTTTTATCCATCCAAGCTTGGGAACCCGGAAGACTGCTTTTCCGACGATCTGTGATTGTTCGATTTCTTTTTCGATGGCAAGCTGGTTGGAGTTGGTGATGTAGTTATCGCCTTTGGTTTCATAGACAACTCCCTGCTCTGTTAATCTTATTTTAACGATTCGATGGATGATGGGGTGGCGCTGGCCTGCGTTGAAGACTATTACGTCTCCTATATTGAGATTTTTTGAGCCTTTGATGACGATGATGTCGCCTTTGTCAAGGCCGGATTTGAAGGACCATTTGTCAGTATCTTCATAACGAAGGTTGTTGCTTTCATACCAGCTTTTGCTTTTTTCCCACCACGTGTTGAATTCTTTTTGCGTGCCGAAGCCAATGATACTTTTGATAAGGCCTCCTTGGTGGAACATGCTTGAACTTTCTACAACAACCAAAGGCATAGAAGACTGGAAAATAAAGGAGAGGAAAGGGAAGAAGACAAATTTTACGAGAATGAAAGCTACGACGAGAGAGGCAAGCCAGCTCCAAGCCGAGTCATCTTTCCACAAAAAGTACCAGATTTTTCCTGGAATGCTCTGAGGCCTTGGTGGTTTTTCAGGCTCTTTTTTCATTATTATTTTTTTCACCTCTGGTGGAGATTATTTTGGTTTATAAAGATTGGTTTTGAGTAATTTCCGGGAAGACCAAAAAAGATTTAAACCCCTGTTCTGTTGTTAGACAATGGAGTGCCTCGTTATCAGTTCTGGAAGCGAAAAGCATACGCCATTGCATGTGCCATGCATTATTGAATATCTCCAATTCAGTCCAAGCAAAGAGCAAGCACTCATTTGCGCCGACTTTGTGGTTCAGAATAAAACAGAGAAGACAGAATCCTTTCGTTTTCTTCATCGGGGGAATGTGCATCTTTCCAATAGGAGTAAAGAATGGGATAGTGATCTGCAATATACTCCTCTTTTCCAAAGATATATTCTCCGCCCGCAGGAGATTCTTATAAGAGATACAGGCTCTTTCCATCGTGTTGATACTCCGGTTAGCCGAGACCAATTTGTACCTTTCTCCTTGTATGAAGGAGAAGTTCCTCCCCAGAAAGTGTCTCTCGTTCGTGCAACAGGAGAGATTTCTGGAGATCATTACATGAAGATGACAGACCCCATGTTCTCTTATCGACAACAAGGCGATCGTCCCTTTTCTCAGTATATAAGATTAAGTGGAGGGAATCTTGTTTTGTTCGAAGTAGAGCGTGATTTTGCATCTTCTCAGACTACCCCTTCATATGATAGGGATTATTATCAGCAACTTTTTTTTGAATTCAGAAAAGGGTATGATTTTTATTGTCCAGGAGAGTATCATCTTTTCATTGATACTCTTACTGAAGAAGGCTGGCATCTTCAATGTAATCCAACTACTCCTGACCTTTATAGTGGCGAGAAGATTTCCCTTGGAAAAAGGAGGATTGCTCATTTTTGGTCAAGAGCCTTTGTTTTTCGTAGAGATTCTAAATTGAAAGGACTTGAGATGTCTCTTCATGTGGAGACAGCTATCACTGATACTCTTGCAGGAAGATCTGGGAATTTTTTTAAGAGAGTTATTGAAAAGGTTTTTCATAAAATCGAGAGATAGATTTTTATATGGCTTTCTCTTCTTCATGGCATGAACTTTGATCGTGTGGTGAAAGAGAGGTGGTCATGCAGGCTGTATTCTGGGAAGAAGCCAGATTGGAGGGATATCGTTGTTGCTATAGATGTTGCCAACTCTGCGCCGCTCACAGGAAATATTCCAACATTGAAGTTTATTCTTGTTTCTGATAAGAAGAAGATTGCACAGATTGCAGAGGCATGTCAGCAGGATTTTATTGCAAATATAGATTATGTTGTTGTTGTATGCTCTGATGAGAAACTTTTAGGGAAAGCTTATGGCGAGATTGCTGAGAAATATGCGCGGCAGCAGGCAGGGGCTGCTATAGAGAATTTTCTTTTGAAGATCACTGATATGGGTCTTGCTTCGTGTTGGGTTGGGGCTTTTGCTGAAAGTATGATTAAAACCCTTCTAAGAATTCCTGATGAGGTTACTGTGGAAGCAGTGTTGCCTGTGGGATATGCGCGGCCTTTGGGAAGGCAGAGAAAGAAGCCGAATATTGATTCTCTTCTTTATTTCAATGAATGGAAGAACAAGTATATGAAGCCTTGGAAGACTCCGCCGAGGGTGGATTAGGAAAGTATATAAATCTCTTATTTCTGTTTATGGTATGAAATTAACTGT
>CAYJRI010000119.1:0-3513 GCA_964372435.1 Candidatus Woesearchaeota archaeon
AAATTTCCCTTGAAGGATAAAAGATGGTGAAGCAAAATCTGAAAAGCGGGGAAATTTCCCTTGAAGGATAAAAGATGGTGAAGCAAAATCTGAAAAGCGGGGAAATGAAGCGTGTGCAGATGCTTCTTTGGGTCATTGTCATTATTTTGATTTTGATCGGGGTGGTTCTTTTTTTCCTCCTTCAACGCCAGGAGACTGAGGTTCCTCGTTACAGTGAGAAAGGATGTGCAAGCATTGACAGTAGCTGGCAGAAAGAAGCGTGTTTCGCCAAAGTTGCTGAGATCAAAAAGAATGTGAGTATTTGTTCTACCTTGGGGTACCTCTGGTTAGGAGATGAATGTTATGCGAGAGTTGCACTTTCTGAAGATAATCTTGGACTTTGTTCTCAAAGCTCGTCTCCAGATTCTTGCTATGCAATCTATGCCATAGAACGACAGGATCTTCTTACCTGCAATAGGATTGGGGATGGGAGTATCAAGACTTTTTGTTACCTGAGGATTTCCCGAATGAAAGAAGACGCAGGATTATGCGGGAATCTTGTAATCCAAGACGAGAAAGATCGCTGTTATGCGTATCTTGCGCTTGTGCATCTTGATGTAAGGGATTGTGCAGCTATTCAAGATCAGCATATGAAGGATGATTGCTTTAGCGGAGTGGCTCTTTCACGACAAGATGTACGCATTTGTGATGGCATTCAAAATAGTTCTTTAAGGAATTACTGCTATGCAAATATCAAAGTTGAATAATGAAAGCGAGGAAAGAAGTCTACCTTGGTGCAGATCATGCGGGTTTTGCATTGAAAGAGAAGCTCAAAGAATGGCTTTTACAGAGAGGATATACGGTTTTTGATGTTGGTGCACGATTTTATAATCAACGGGATGATTATCCTGTTTTTGCTGAGCGACTAGGGAGGGAAGTTGCAAGGAGTAAGGGAAGAGGAATTCTGGTGTGTGGATCTGCTGAGGGAATATGTGTTGCTGCGAATAAAGTAAGGGGGATAAGAGCTGTTGCAGCCTTAACGTTGAAAACTGTACGGCTGAGTAGGGAACATATTGACGCCAATGTCTTATGCTTGAGTGGCTGGTTCTTACAAGAGAAAGAAGCAAAAAAAATTGTTGATGCTTGGCTGAAAAAAAGATTTTCCCGAAAAGCCCGATATCTGAGAAGAATTCGACAGATCTCTCGCATGGAGGGATAATGGACTCCAAGATTGTTCCTGCAATTATTGCTGAGGATCGTGATGCATTGAGAAAAAAAATTTTTCTTGTGAAAAAAGAGGTGAGAAGAATCCATCTTGACATCATGGATGGTGATTTTGTTCCAAGAAAAAGTAATTGGTTTGCTTTTTCCCTGCCATCATTCAAGGGAGAGTATGAAGCGCATTTGATGGTGCAAGATGTCTTGGGTTGGCTGGGAAGAAAGGAAGCAAAGCAATTTGACGCTGTTGTCATTCATGTAGAGGTTGCTTCTCATGATATGTTAAAAGAGATCATTCAAAAAGTGAAGAAGATGAAGAAGGAAATTGCTCTTGCTTTTAATCCTGAAACTTCTTGGGAAGGGTATGGAGATCTTTTTGATAAGGTAGATGGTGTGCAAATCATGGCTGTGCATCCTGGAGAGTATGGAGCTTCTTTTATACCGAGAAGTGTTGAGAAAGTGAGATTGCTGAGGAAGCATTTTCCCTCTCTTTCGATTCAGGTTGATGGCGGGGAGAATGAGAAAACCATTATGCTCATGAAAAAAGCAGGGGCGAATCTCTTTGTTGTTGGCGGAAGGATTTTTAAGAGTCCAGAGCCCTTCAAGGCACTGTGGGAGCTGGAGAAAGTGGTGAGAAAGTAATATGGTTCAAGGAGTTGTTTTGAAATGGTTTTTCTTTGGATTGATCGGGATAGCTGTTGCCCTAGAGGTGGTTGCAGATATTTTCTTTAAAAAGTGGGCTCTTGAAAATAGAAATATGCTGCTCTTTATTGGATTGGTTTTCTATTTTGTAGGAACTGTGTTTTGGGCTTTCTCTTTAAGACTTGAATTTCTTTCGAAAGCGATTTCAATTTTTACTGTTTTGAATTTGATTATGGTAGTGCTTGTTGGGGTTTTGGTATTTAAAGAGGATCTTTCTTTAATAAATAAAATAGGTATTGGACTTGGAGTAGTGAGTGTAATTTTGATGGAGATGTGAGTAAAGTCGAGTAAATTTTGATGACCGTGAGAAGAAAAGTAAATCTCGAAAAAGGCCCTACATTATCCTCACCCTCTTAAGTAGTCAGATTTAAATATCTCTTCATATGTCTTTAGACATGAAAAAAAGAGTGGCTATTAATGGCCTTGGCAGAATAGGCAAGCAATTTTTCCTTGCATGTATGGAGCAAGGTGTTGATTGGGAATTTTTTATTAACCATACGGGTGATTTGGATTTTATCGTCTATACGCTAAAGCACGATTCTGTGCATCCTCCCCCCTTAGAGCATATCTCTCACGATGGCAAGCATCTTATTTTTGGAAAAAGAAAGATCAAGGTTTTTTATGAATTAGACCCTGAAAAGCTCCCTTGGAAAAAAGAAGGGATTGATCTGGTTGTTGAGTGCACGGGGCATTTTACTGAAAGGCAAGAAGTGAGCAAACATTTGAGAGCAGGAGCAAAGAAAGTACTTATCTCAGCTCCTGCGCATGGGCATGATGTCACGGTTGTGCATGGCGTTAACAACAAGATGTTGAAGCAGGAGCATACTCTTGTCTCTGCTGCGAGCTGTACAACGAATTGTGTGGCTCTTTTGGTGAAGATTTTACATGATTCCTGTCATATCCAGAATGCATTTTTTATAACAACTCATGCTTACACAGCAACACAAAAGTTAATTGATGGGCATGATCAGAAGGATTTGAGAAGAGGGAGGGCTGCTGCTGTTGACATTGTTCCCAGTACCTCGGGGGCTTCACAATCTGTTATAGAGGCTATTCCTGAGGTGAAAGGAAGACTCGAGGGATATGCTCTCCGAGTTCCTGTTGCTGATGGTTCGATTGCAACACTTATTGCGAGTGTAGAGAAGAAAATATCTGCAGAGGATGTAAATAAGTTGTTTATGCATAAGGCAAAGCAGATCATGGGCATCTTGGAATATACCGAAGACCCTATTGTTTCTGCTGATGTTATCCATAATCCTCACTCATGTATTTTTGATGCTACCCTCACTCGAGTGTCTGGGAATTTAGTGAGCATTGCGGGATGGTATGATAATGAATGGGGCTATTCGTGCAGGCTGGTGGATGTTGCAAGGATGATGCTTGCAAAGTAGATACGTATATTCATTTTTCTCTAAAAATACTACATTAACTATGAGCATATCAAGAATTGTCTCTTTATCGTCAATAGAGGGTGTCTTTTAGTTTTTATTTTTAATTGATGCATCCTTGGGGGATCATTATTTAGTTTTTATTTTTAATTGATGCATCCTTGGGGGATTATTAATATGCTCTAGAGGAGATTCATAAGATTTATAAGAGAAATCTTCTTCGGAG
>CAYJRI010000120.1:0-533 GCA_964372435.1 Candidatus Woesearchaeota archaeon
TTTTCATAAATCCCTCCCTACAAGAAGGCAAAAGTGGAAAATAAGAATTTTCATAAATCCCTCCCTACAAGAAGGCAAAAGTGGAAAATAAGAATTTTCATACAGCCAATACCCCCTCCAGAAAATCCTGAAAAAACCTCATCCTTCCCCCGAATTATTTCCCACCCAGTCCATCCCTATTGCCTGACCTGTCAAGCCCTTCACATTTCCAAATCCATGTTTCAACCACGCAAAATACAGTTTCGTCGTAGCAACAATCCCATCAAAACTCTTCAGATTAATATCCCTATCCCCGATCACCCGAGGAAGAGTCAGATAAAAAAATAATATCAAAAGCACCACTATAAAAGCAAAAAACTTATGCTTCATATGCCTAGCCTTCGCTAAAACAAGCGCCACAATCAACAAAGCCGCAATCAACCACCAGTTTACCATTCAAAAAAGAGGGAAAAAAGGAATTTAAAGATTGCGGTGATGCAAAGGAAAGGTAAATATCCCCTACCAGGAGCAAAAGCAAAAGAGAGCAACGAGTT
>CAYJRI010000120.1:633-1832 GCA_964372435.1 Candidatus Woesearchaeota archaeon
AATCTTTACCTTCAACATTTTTCAGAGGTATAGTTTTATATACAAAAACTTAAATTTAATCTTTACCTTCAACATTTTTCAGAGGTATAGTTTTATATACAAAAACTTAAATAGATCACTCCCCTAAAAAGAAAAAAGAGATAACCAGCAAAAGAACTGAGAAAAATCTCAAAAAAGAGTAAAAAGCATAAAAAGAGCATGCCATCAAAAGCCAATCTTACCCTTGGAATAGTTATTGTAGCCATCGTCCTGATAGCATCTACCTACTCCTTGATCAACCAAAAAACCCCTCCTCTCAAAAATCTCACGATTACAGGCCCCTTCTCAGAAGCAAACGCCCTTGTCTGGATAGCAGCTTATCAAGGCTACTTCGAAGATCATGGTCTCAATGTCATCTATAGGGATCAAGAAAGCCGTATCGCTGCAATCGATGAACTCATCCAAGGAAAAGCAGACATTGTTGCAACAGTCCCAGCCTATGCAGTAGTTCGTAAAAGTTTTGAACATAATAATCTGAGAGTCATTACAGCCCTAGGAAAGGGAAACCCAAGAAAAATTCTAGCCAACAAAGATCATGGAATATCGCAGCCCCGTGATCTCAAGGGGAAAGAAATCGGCATCACTCAGAAAAGTGGAAGTGAATATACCCTCGGCAAATTCCTAGAAGCCAACAACCTCACATTGAATGATGTCCAGATTGTTGATCAATCCCCACAAAAAATCGCAGAACTCATGCTCGCAGAAGAAATTGATGCAGGAGTGATTGAAAATCCCTATGCATATGACATTGAAAAAAGATTAACCGTAGTAAGCTGGCAAGGAATCGAATATGGAGAACTCTATTTCCTCGCCATCACCACTGAAGAATTTACCAAGGAGCATTCAAAAGAAATCGAAAAATTCCTTGAGGCATTAATAGAAGCAGAGCAGTTTGTTAAAGAAAATCCAGCTGAATCCCAAAGAATCATTGCGCGAAGACTCAATCTCGACCTCGCCTACTTCCTAGAAACCTGGCCAAACAATGAATTCCGTATTTTTCTCGATGACGAACTCCCGACAGTAATGGAAAATGAGGCACAGTGGATTATACAGCAAGATCTTGCTTCAGGAGAAATTCCAAATCCTCGCAATCTCGTCTCTGCAGACAGCTTAAGGAAAGTAAAACCCGAGGCAGCCACCATCTAACCAAGTGCTTTCTC
>CAYJRI010000120.1:1932-3480 GCA_964372435.1 Candidatus Woesearchaeota archaeon
TTTCTCAATAATCGCCTTATAGAAAGAAGTAATCTCTTGATACAACTTCTTACTCATTACTGTCTTAAAGTGCTTTCTCTTTCTCAATAATCGCCTTATAGAAAGAAGTAATCTCTTGATACAACTTCTTACTCCTCACGTTCTTATACTGCTCCTTAATCTGAGCATAAACATGATACACCTCCTGAAGATCACCCTTTGCTAAAGCATCTCTTCCCTGCTGCAAGAGAGAGGATATCTCCTTCTCCTTTCCATCTCTCATGAAAACCTCAGCCTTGTCCTTATAATGATGCAAGAACAACTCAATCAATAAGACAATAAAGACAATAGCACTCAAAAGAATTACAATAATCAACAGAGTATCCCTCATTCCTCTTTTAACAACCGTAAGTGTCCCAGAGCTTATCCCAACAGTCCCATCATACCTCAACTCAGCAGTTAACACATACTTCCCAGGTGGAAGATCCTCTGGAATATGGATTTCCTTCAGGAAAGATGCCCTTGTCTCAACAGCAGCTAATTCAGAAAACTGAAAGAGAATATTATCATCAAGATCCTTTAGAGTATAAACAATAGTCACATCAACCTTCCCAACCTTGCCAAGATTAAAAGTTGTCAAAGAAACTGTAATATCATCTCCAGCCTCAACCTCCTTGTATCGTGAAGGAATCTCAAGGTTCACATCAAACAATTGTTTCTCAGTTCCAACATTAATAATCACAGGTAATTCCTTGCTCAAACCATCTGCCTCAATAATAAACTTCGTTGTATAAACTCCAGGATCATCAGGAGCCTTGATCAAAGCTTCAACTTCTACAAACTGGCCAGCATCCAACGAGAAAACTCGATCAGTGATTGTAATGTATTCTTTCAACCCTCCTCTCCGAATGATAAAATTAAGTCTCTCAGTTCCATTATTGGTGACAATGAAGGACACTTTTCTCTCCTCTCCTTGCTTCAAAACAATATTAATCTCCTCTTCACTCAGGTAAAAGCTCTTTCCAACTTTCTTAGGAGAAGGCGTTGGAACAGGGCCTCCACCTCCGCCAGCAGGAGGACCAGGAGTTGGTGCAGGAGAAGGGCCTGGTACTGTATCTAATCCAGGCAATCTAAAAATCAATTTCAAAAGATCAAAAATGCTTCTAAAGAAAGATGCAGCTCTGCTTACAACAGCATTCAGCCTCAGCGATTCTTGGATATTCACCAAAAAGGTGCCAACACGTAGTGCAGTAACCCTGCTTGCAGATACAATTCCTTGCGCAGAAGATCTTAGAACACTGCCAACTCTGCTCGTCGCAGCATTAACACCAATGCCCTGCGCAAAAGGCCTTATCAAAACCTGCGACAACCTTACCACTTGATTCACACTGAAAGATTGCGCAATAATTCTCGGAAAAAGCAAAACCCTGCTTGTACCAGCACTTACACTGAAGGAATCCACCACACTCCTTGGAAGACCAAGGAATCTTGAGGTGGCTGCATTCAAAGTGAATGCATCGCTTGAAGCTCTCAGCAAGAGAGCTGTTCTCGTAACAATATTATTCAAAG
>CAYJRI010000121.1:0-3464 GCA_964372435.1 Candidatus Woesearchaeota archaeon
AAAAAATCAGAAAAACACATGCCACCCAACCCTAAAGGGTTGGGTTTGTGACAGGCATGTGTTTTTGGGATGCTCAGAATTGAAAACCCAAGATACTACCACACACTAAAGTGTGTGGTTTTCAATTCTGACATAACAATGCCTGCAGCAACAATCCCAGCTCCCAAAAGAGCCAGCACCAAAATTTGGAATTTTTTATCTTGCAGTGGTCTTTTAGGAAGTTCTTCAGGAGTCAAATCCTCAACATCAGAAAGATACCCTTCTGTTTCTTCTTCTCCAGAAGCGCTCTCATTGATAAGAGGTTGCAACCCATCTCCTTCATAGGGAACGTCTTGAACTCGAGGTCCACCTCTACCGCCAGGTGGCTGTGGTTGAGGTGGTAAAGGTATCTCTTCAGCACTATAGACGCTAAATCCAGGTACAGTAAAGACTAAAACACCAGAAGAATAACTCTCCAGAAGGCAATCATAACATACTAAGCCGTCCCTCAAAATTCTTGGATTACTAAATGAAAGTCCATAAAGCGTGATTCTTGCTCTCTTATTCAGAGAAGGCATCACATCACTCTTCACCTCAACCCTATTGAGAGAGATATTGACATTTCCCTTAAGATCAATAATAAGAGTAACGCGATTTGCATCTTGCGTCAAGTTGACAACCTCAAGCCACTCAATCTTCCCCAATCTAGGCAGCTCAATGGAAAACAGAGAAGTATTTCCTAATTGTTCATCGGTATAGTCCTCAAGCAGACCAAGACTTCCTTTTTCAATAAAAGAATCTCCTCTAATCCTGTATCTTCGAGTAATTTGTACATTGAAACTTCTATTCTCTATATCTCTCCCCGCACTATTATTTGCTATCGCCTCGAGAAAATAATTTCCTGTAGCAAGATCCAAGGAAGTATCTACAGCACAAGGAGTAACAACACTACTTCCACTGTTCAGCATATACCAGCAGTTCAGCGCATTAGTTCCGCCATATCTCAACGGCACAATCTGGTTCTTATAGCGTTTCCCCTCAAGAGGATAAGTTACAGTAAGGACAGGTAATTGAGAAGAACAGAAATCAACTCTCCCATCGCAATTCTCATCTTCCGGTTTCGTGCAATCTTCCGGAGGTGGAACAAGACAATCTGCAACGCACAAAGAATAGCTGCCACAGGCATTGCCATTATACGTGCACAGCTTCATAAGATTCAAACTTGCATTGGCATCATCACAATCTCTATCATTAAGCACATATCCCCGAGGAGCACTACATCCTTGGATGGCAGAATCATTTCCATAAGTATCTTCATCTGCATCTCGATAAAATGTCTGCATCACTCCTTCATCAATTTGCGCATCGCAGTCATTATCTTTTCCATCGCAGACCTCTAGAGAGGGAGTACAGGCAGGAGGAAGATCTCCAACCTTCACAAAACTAATGGCATCAGCACTATAACTGCCTAAACCCTCAACAACTAAAGTCACGCGGCTAGATTGATCAAAAGTATATGCCCCAAGAAGATTCCATTGCCCTGCAAGTGAAGAATCATTCTGATTAACACGAATAGTCTCAAGAAGAGTGTTTCCATTAAAAATATTATAGGGAGCATTCTGAGCACGAGAAGGTAAATAAGTCCACCATGCATAAACCTCGTAGATCCCAGGCGGCAAAGAAGCGCTCCAAGTTGCACGATCTCCTACTGTTGCAGAATAAAGTGAATTATTTCCATAAGGATTCGCAGCTCGCGAAGGACTCCAATTACCCATACTTGAAAATCCTGAATCTAGATTGTCAATTACAGTCCTATTTCCCTGACAAACCGTATCTCCACCAGAACAATCATTATCTATTCCATCTCCGCAAATTTCAACTGCGCCTGGATAAACACTTCGATTCCCATCATCACAATCTGCAGTACCGCATCCAGAAGCTGACTGATTATAACCATCCCTGTCAGCATCAGTGCAAGGTTGTGGAGGAGTTGTTCCTAAACGAAGAGCAAGCTGCGCCTCATACAAAGACCTTGGCTCTAAAGTTTTCCCAGCATACCTAGGATCAACATCATATCCAATGCCCTCTCTATAATCTCTAGGCAAGATGTAAGGTCTCCAAGTCTCTCCAGAATATCTTCTATTGGGTTTAACAGGTGTAACAACATCTGAAAATGCCCCAGATGTTCCAATGACATAGCACCATCCAAAACAGCTGGAAACAACTATTCCAGGATCAGTTCCTGCACGGTCTGGATCATATTCGCGAGCAGGTATCGTTAACAGAGAACCCTTATTATTCCAATAAACAGTTTGCGTATTGCTATGTCCATGCTTTGTTGTGCTTCCTTGTGCCGCTCCTAATGGCCTGACAGCTCCCTCCCACCAGATGCCGCCAAAAAATACATTATCTATTAAATTAGCAGAGCTTAAATGTGAATGAAAATCACTTGGTGTTTCAAAAATCTCTTTTATAGTTATATCCTTGAATACGTTTCCACTTGCACCCCCAAGATTAATAGTAAATCCTTTTTTCATTTTCTGTATAATCCCAAGTTCAAAAAGCACTTCGTTGGTATTTTCAAGCTGTATCGTATACCCAATGCCGCAGCAGCCAACTGTGTTGGATTGCGAATTCTTAAAATTAAAATTTTTAACTGTAATGAACTGCGCATGTTTCATCCTTACAGCGCCATTCAAGAGCTCGATGTCATATGCGCCATACATATCTGACTGGTCATTACGTTGCGGCCGATTCACATTTTCAGGAGGTGTGTAGCTTTTCACGTTATAAATCCAGCCATTCAGAACATTAAAGTAGCCAATTGCGTAATTCTCATTGATAGCTGCAACAATCGGGTCGCTAGGTAAAGTGCCCTGATCATTCGGCCAGTTATCAGGGTGTCTAATCATTCCAATAGAGAGTTCCTCAATTCCTATTTCTGAAATTCCAGGCTTGGTAAGAGCGACAATCGGATTCTCGATGGATTTTATTCTATATCGCGTTGGTATATCAAGAGTAAGTTCATTAGCAGCAGAATCAATAGCGATAATTTTTCTTCTCCATACATACGCAGTGTATCCTAAAGGCCAAGCATTGACTCCATTATAGCTCATATCATGCTCATTAATGTAATCCTGGGTCATGGTTCCCTGAATAATAACCGGGTCTCCTACACTAAATCCCGCTACACTACTCACCTTTATTTTTTTCGTTGGAAAAGGCTCATCTCTTACAATGCTTTTTTGATTGCTGACAATGCTCCATCCATAAGCACCTTCTCCAGCAGGTTCAGCTCGTAAAAATACAGAGGGCATGCTGAAACTCGAATCAGCACAGTTGGGATCAACTTTAATCTTTGTCTGATTAGGCCCTGCTCCTCGTATAACAACGTTGCCGTTATCAATTCTTAAGAGATGATTCGAAGCTGTTAATCTTACCCTATATTCTCCTGGCGGAAGATAGACAATGCCTCCCCGAGAATC
>CAYJRI010000122.1:0-3460 GCA_964372435.1 Candidatus Woesearchaeota archaeon
AGAGCCAACATTCACAAATAACTCCTTTTCCTCTAATTTTGCCTTCACAAAAACCCCCTCTCCAAGAGGAGCAAGAAATTCCTTCTCTTGCGTCTTTCCAAGTTTATCTAAAGAAAGCTTGAGCACATTCACTTCATTAATCTTCTGATTCACGAGGGCAACTTGCTGCTGAATTTCTCGTGCTTGCTGATCTAATGCGCCTAATTGGAGGATATATTCTTCCTTCTGCATCCCCCCTCCTAGAAGTCACATCTTATATATCTTTCGAATAGGCCCGCTCAGAAGAATAGATACAAGAATGTAAAAGAGAATCCAGTGCATAAAACCAAAAAACTTTGGATTCCCTAGAGCTGAGAAATAATCATTAAACCATCGAAAGAAGAGAATAATAGGAACAATAGTATAAAGCAGGGGTTTCATGGAAATCTCCATATTTTTCGAGAACATCTCTGGGAATTCAGCCATCTGCTTCATCTGAAGCTCCTTCAATTTTATTTCATCTCCACGATATTTTTTCATCTCCCCACTGTAAAATTTCTGCTTTTCTTTCATCAGTTTCATCTCTTCAGGATCCACAGTCAATTTATGCACTCCTGTCGAGATAAAAGTAATAACAAGAACAATTAAAATCATCCCCACATAGAGATTCCAGCTTAAGAGCGCACCAAACGTAGGATCTAATACCTTATGTACTCCTTCCTTGAGCAAGGGATAACTCTCCCATTTCACACCAATGAACCATGTCACGATCATGATGCCGAGGAGAACAATAAACACTTTCTTCATGTCCAAAAAAGGAAAAGTGTATTTTTAAAGATGCCTCTTCTAAGGGTTTTGTTGAAAGTCTTACTCTTCTATGAAAAGAACAGAGCCTCTTCTAAGCACCCATCTTCTTCAAAATAGGATGCATATCAAGCGAATGCTGTTGGGCAATGTTCTGATACAGCTGATAGATAATCATCACTGCAAGAAGAATTGCAGTCCCAGAAGTTAAAGCCCCAAGCAAGTCAGCTGCACTTGCCAAGAGTCCAACCACAGCTCCTCCCATCACCGTAAGAGGCATAATATATCGATCAAGAATACTCTCCAATACTCTCTCATCCTTCCTGAATCCAGGAATTTGGAGACCAGAAGAAATAATGTTCCTTGCTTGTGTTGAAGCATCCATGCCCGCAGTCTTCACCCAAAAGACAGCAAACAGAATAGAAAAACCAACGTAAAAAAGCGTATGGGCCAAAGCTTGCCAGATCATTAATGAAGTAAAGCTCTTTGTGAGAAGAGCCTCTAAAAGCAAAGGAGCAGAAAGCCAGTACGCTAGCCCTGAAACAGGAATCCCTCCCTGAAAGCTCCCTAAGAAAGTGGGCTTTCCAAGCCAATTCTCGAAGAGGCCTGCAAATAATTGGAGGTTCGCTGCAAGCGCTGCCGTAAGGATAACAGGAATGTTTGATGCATAGAAAAAAGCTAATGGCCATCGAATATTATACCCTCGCAGTCTGTCAAAAGAGAGAGGCACCTCTACCTTTAACGATTGTGCCCAAACAACTCCAAGAAAAATAATAATCGTTACAAGAATCGCTGTAATTGCGCGAATCGCACCACTGGGATCACTATTAATAAGAGATTGAATAACAACCCAAACTTTTCCTGCACAAGGCACCTGCGAAAAATTCAGCAGACAAATACCTCCTTCAGCACTCACGAATTGGAACAAGGCATTAAATAATCCTTTTCCAACACCAGCCACAATAAAAAGACTCACTCCTGAACCAAATCCCCATTTACTGACAACTTCATCCATGAAAACAATCAGTAATCCTCCAAGGATTAACTGAAAGATAACAATCCCCGTATAGCCAGGCAAGGCCTGAAGCCCCTGCATTAATACATAGATAATTGCTTCAAAGAGAATGAAGAAAAAAACAAGTAACTTCTGCAGTCCCTGAAAATACTTCTTTCCCTCGTCGGTTTTCACATCAATATTAAGAATTTTCGATCCGACGAGCAATTGGAGGATGATAGAGGCCATGACAATAGGGCCTATACCAAGCGAGATAATCGAGCCAAACTCAGTTCCTAAAATCAATTCTAAAAATTCAAATCGCGCCAATGCGCTTGCAGAGAGCCCATAAAGAGGGATCTTGGCCAAGATAAAAAACGCGACCAAGATAATGAGCGTCCACTTTAATTTTTTGTTAAAAGAAAGTCTTTTTTCTAAAGGGGTCTTTACCTCAGGAAGATGTTTTAAAATATCTCGAAATTCCATCTTATTTCACGATGATTTTTCCACCAGCTTTTTCTACTTTCTTCAGTGCAGAAGCAGATGCAGCTCTTGCTGTGATCATCAAAGGCTGTTGCACTTCCCCATTGCCAAGGATTTTATACTCAGATAAATCCAGCAGAATTTCCTTCCCCTCTTTCTTGGCTTTTCCCTTACTCAAATAATGATGAAGATTGCTCTCAATCTCATTCAGATTGATTTCCTTTGATTTTCTTTTTGCTGTTCCTCTGCTGGTATATCCCTGCTTCCCAAAATACGGAAAATGATATCTTATGACATAAGTTTTCTTTTGATCAGCCCTATTCCCTGTCCCAGCCATACCCTTACCACCCCGATTTCCAGAGCCCTTATGCTTCTTCATCGCCCATCCATGGGTCCTCGAGCCGCGCATTCTATTGGATTTTTTACGTTTTTTGAGTTTCATTTTTCTATTACTAAACCTCCTATGCAATCTTGGTTGAATACATAACTGCTTTTACTAAGGTCAAATATCCCTTCATCAAGTTTAAATCTCTTCAGGTTACCTTGAACGTTGCTTAAATATACAAGATTTGGATCTGATTTTGATCTGTGAAATGGGGGACCTCTAAATGGATTTACCAAAGATACCAATCTTAATGCGGGTTTTAGACATTCGTCAAAAACATGTTTGGCATATTCTATATCTTCTTGAAATCCAGGAAGCATGCCTCCTGAATAAGATAAAGACCAGATTGTTGGGCCTTCTCTAGACTCAAATCTTACTTCTTCCATTCCTGGAGCTTGAAAAAATGCAGTATAGCTATCGATATAAAATAATCCGTCTTTTTCATAGATTAATTCCTTATGTCCAGGTCTTTCTGGTTCTACTTCGATCGCGTTTTTTGAAGCCCATGCTGTTAATTTTGCTTCTACAATAAAATCTGTTAATCTTTCTAAAGTCACTTTTGTTTTCATAACATCCTCCTCAACAACATATTGATTTTATCCCCATGATTCCCAAGAACTCCTTTAGGGTAATGGATCTTGGAGTCAATCCCTCCTCGAGGAGGATGGAGTCTAAAAAAAGGTTTCAAGTTATGCTTCTCAAAATCTCCTTTTCCTTTCTCAAAATCAAAAACCTCAATCTTCTTTTCTTTCTTCAAAGGCTGCCCTCTCTTTTCCACAAGCTCCTTGAAGTACTCTTGAGAAATTTTTCCATAC
>CAYJRI010000123.1:0-3360 GCA_964372435.1 Candidatus Woesearchaeota archaeon
ATTTCATACGGCTAACTAACTCAGCCTTATGAAATAATTTCGGGATAGCACACATCATTCTTCATAATCTTTAAATACTAATAGACTTCTCGACAAAAATGGATCTTGAAAATATCGCAGAAACAACTGAAGCATTACGGGCTTGTGAGACAGAGATGGCCAGCCTCTACGCAGAGGGAAAAGTCAATGGACCAGCACATTTCTCTTTCGGAAACGAAGAACAACTCATCAAGATCTTTCGAGAAATACAACCAGGAGATTGGGTCTGCACCACCTACCGCAATCATTATCATGCTTTGCTCCACGGCATTCCTCAAGAGTATCTCAAACAACAGATCATCGGGGGAAGAAGCATGCATATCATGAGTAAAGAACATAGATTTATCACGAGCGCTCTTGTTTCTGGTACCTTGCCTATTGCTGTTGGAATTGCTCTTGCACTCCAGAGACAAGGCTCACGAAACAAAGTATGGGCATTTTGTGGAGACATGGCTGCTCAAACAGGCATGTTTGAAGAATGCATAAAATATGCTGAACAGCACACCCTCCCCGTCACTTTTATTGTTGAAGATAATGAATATGGATGTGAAACCCCGACGCAAGCAGTGTGGGGAACTTCGTCTCCATCCCAGCGTAAAAACATTATTTATTATACCTATAAAAATAAATTTCCCCACCAAGGTGCAGATAAAATGCAGGTAGGATTTTAATGGCTCTCGACACACTTGTCTATAGAGATGAACTGATGAAGGCAATGGAACTCCTTGCTCAAGACGAGCGGACCATTTTTCTTGGACAAACTGTTGGCTACCCTGGGAGTAGATTCACTTATGGCACCTTAGAAAAAGTTCCCTTCTCAAAAAGAATCGAGATGCCAGTAGCAGAGGAATTTCAGATGGGAGCTTCCATAGGATTAGCATTAGCAGGGTATATTCCTATCTCGATCTATCCAAGATTTGATTTTCTCCTTCTTGCTGCCAATCAATTAGTCAATCACCTTGATAAAATGGAAGAGATGTCTTCAGGGCAGTTTAAGCCTAAAGTAATAATCAGAACCATTATCGGAAGCAGACATCCCTACCCAGGGCCACAGCACTGTCAGGACCATACCGACGCATTCAAGCTCATGCTTACCAATGTCGATGTTGTGAGATTAAATGAGGCGAGAGATATTGTTCCTGCATATCAGAGAGCTCTGGAGAATGAACGTTCTACCTTACTCATAGAAATTGGCGATCTCAGCATTAAGAAGGTACAGAAATATGCATAAAATGAAAGAGAGAATTCAGGCAATCATTGAAGAATCAATCAAAACCAAGCGCACCATCCCGCTAGACGCTATTCTTCAAGTTGCAGAGAAAATTATTCATGCGTATCAACAAGGCGGAAAGATTCTTGTCTGTGGAAATGGAGGAAGTGCAGCAGATGCCCAACATATGGCAGGAGAGTTTGTGAATCGATTTAAGCAAGAGCGAAGGCCATGGCCATGCCTCGCATTAACAACAGACACCTCAATTCTTACAGCAATTAGTAATGACTACAGTTATGATCAAGTTTTTTCAAAGCAAGTAGAAGCATATGGGCAGAAAGATGATATTCTCATCGGAATCAGCACCTCTGGCAATTCTAAAAATATTATCAAAGCTGTTGAGGTTGCAAAGAAGAGAGGAATCCTTACGATCTGTTTTCTTGGAAGAGGGGGCATACTAAAAGAGATATGCGACCTCCCTCTTTCTGTCAACTCATCAGATACCCCAAGAATTCAAGAGTCACACATCCTCATGATGCACATTATCACAGAGCTTGTTGAAGAAGTCCTAGTTCATCAAAACTCTTGAGAGAAAAAATGGAAGCAACAAAGTTTTTAAAAACGACACTAAAGAATGTACTACTCATTATCCCAGAAGTCTTTGAAGATCATCGAGGAATCTATACAGAAACATATAATGAAGAACTCTATGCAAAGGCATTCAGAGAGCACGGAATACCAGAGATCAAATTTTTTGTTGATGACTATTCCCGCTCAACAAAACATGTTCTTCGAGGTATCCATGGTGACCCAAAAACTTGGAAGTTGATTTCCTGTCCTTTGGGAAGGATCTACGCTGTCATTGTGAATTGTGATGAAACTTCAAATGATTTCGGTAAATGGGAAGCATTTACCCTCTCTGATAAAAACCGAAAACAGGTCTTGGTTCCGCCAATGTATGGGACCTCTCATCTTGTTTTAAGTGATGAAGCAATTTTCCAATATAAACAATCTGAATACTACAATCCTTCTGTTTTGAAACAATTTACTTATCGATGGGACGAGCCTCGATTCAAGATTTGGTGGCCCATTAAAAATCCAATTCTCTCCCAAAGAGATGAACTCCATCAATGAAAAATGATTCTCACGCGAGATGATCTGCCAAAGCTCAGAAAACAATTCCACAAAAAGAAAATTATTTTCTGTTCAGGCTCTTTCGACCTCGTCCACGCAGGCCATGTCTTTTTTTTCGAGGATTGCGAAAGGCAAGGATCGATAATGCTCGCATTAAAGAATTGCCATCCTAGGAAAGGACAATCGTGCGCTGAAAGTCGAAGACTGCAGTGAGTTTTGCCGAGTATTATACGTTTAGTTTTTCAGCGATCTCTTCTGCTATTTTATCTGGGCTTTTGAGAAAACTGGAGATATGTAAATCTGCACATGCAGGATAATCAAATTTATGGGTGAAAGGAGGTACAGCCAATTTTTCTTTCTTGAGTGGACTGAACAAGCTAAGCAATGCTCGCAGATATAAATAGTGTCCATGTTCATGTTTTTCTCTTAAGATAGAGCGCTTTGTCTCTCTGATCATTGCTATGATCAATGGACAATAAATATGACAAATTTTCATTTGCGGAACTGATGATTTCAATTGTTTTCTAACACTCTCGGTAGTCAACCCACAGTCTATAATCAAGGTAAATCCTTTACTGAGATAATGAGAAAATTCTTGTGATGCCTTCTCGTAAATCATTTTTCTTATGCTGTCATCATGTGTAAAAGGATTTACTCCAGGTGGCGCCAATTTTTTACGAAATACGTCAAAGCTTATAAGCATATTTTTCCTCTTTTTTTTATTAAGAATTTCTACTAAATGTGACACAATAGTTGTTTTGCCTGTACCAGGTATTCCTAACAACATGATAGCAATCGGAATACTATTTTTCATAACTTAAAATGTGAATCAGCTTAGTGTGAATCTTATCATGACCAGAACAGACTAGAGAAGGTGCATAACCTTCACCCCCATCTTTTCCGCCAGAAAATTGATAGAGGTCTTGCTTTCTGCCATTGTAATCTGAATCCATTCCACCGCCCTTATCTATAATAAG
>CAYJRI010000124.1:0-3312 GCA_964372435.1 Candidatus Woesearchaeota archaeon
AAAATGAAATCCCGAATTAATATGTCGTTAGGAAATATTAACGGGATACTACATTTTTTGTTAGGAGTAAGGTTTATAAGTATTGATTCTCAGGAATCATTTTTAGAACCTCTTGAGCTTTATGAAAACATGGTAACTTCCTTTGCATCTCTTGATGAGTTATGTCAGCTTTTATCCAAGGAAGAGCTTCATACTGAGCAGGCTTTTCTTGGCTATCAGAGGCATGTTGATTCCTCTCGAAGCCCCCCCTTCCATCATTATGTGAGAGATATCAAAGATCTTTGCTGGGAAATTGCGTTACAGAAGATTGCTTTAGCATATCCTCACCTCGCGTTGAAGAAGCTTGATATTCATAAGCTGAGAATCCCAGGAGATCGTGTCGGATTATTTTACAGTTTTAGGAATGACTCCCTGGGAAGAGTTTCTGTTTTTAAATTTTCTAGGGAAAGAGCTTGCTACGAGCATCTTATGGGTGTACAAGAATCCCCAGTTCTTATCGAGTCTATGCTCGGTGGACCAAGAAGTAATTTTTCTAAGGTAGAGATTCTTGAACGTGTTATTTACAAGAGGCCTTATGTGATGATGATTGTTCCTGAAAAGTATCATGTACCTCATATCAAGCGTTTTCTCCATGAACGAGAGATTCTTGTCCCGTGGCATACTGCGCGGGAAGAGTTTGAGGGAAAAGTGAGGGCTTATTTGGATAGTAATCATCTCAAATATACAAAGCTATAAAAATTGCTTTTTTCTCTGTTTTTGTATGTTGATTGCTGATTTGCAGATCCACTCCAGATACGCTCGGGCATGCAGTAAGGATATCACTATTGCGAATTTAGAGAAGTATGCTCGGATGAAAGGATTGCATCTTTTGGGGACAGGAGATTTTCAGCATCCTTTGTGGAGGAAGGAGATTGACCAGGAGTTGAAGGAGGATGAAAAGGGAATTTTATGGACAAAGACTGGTTTTCCTTTCTTGTGGCAGACTGAGGTTTCCTTGATGTATGCTCAGGATGGGCGTCGCGCTGTTCATCATCTGATTTTTTCTCCGAATCGACAGGTTTCTGACCAGATTACTGCTTATTTAGGAAGCAAAGGAAGATTGGATTATGATGGGAGGCCGATTTTTGGGATTACTTCACCGCAACTTGTGGAGGATTTGAAAAGTATTTCTGATGATATTGAGATTATTCCAGCGCATTGTTTATTGCCTGAAGAAAAGGTAATTTGCAATCCAGAAGTGAAATGTATAGAAAAAGTTAATGTGGGCGACAAAGTCTTAACTCACTTAGGAAGATATCAAAAAGTTACTCGGCAATTTATTCGCACTTATCAAGGGAAGGCGTATCGAGTCCAGCCTTATTATTTTAGGGAAGGGATCCGTGTGACAAGTGAACATCCTTTTCTCGGCATCAAATCAGTGAAGAACTGTTCTTATGTGGGAGGACTTTGCAAACCCAATAGTGCAGCGAAAGGGAAACATATTTGCAAAGAGCAGCATTATAAAGATTATAAGCCTCAGTGGATTAGTGCTGAACATTTAGAAGTGAATGATATATTGTTATATCCAAGGCACAAAGAAACTAAGGATATAGCCTTTCTTAAACTTTCAAATGTTCTTAAAGGTAAAAAATTTATGGTTAAAGGAGATTTTATATTTCCATTAAAAGGGAGGCAAGATAAAAAAATTAAGAATAATGTGGAAATAAGCTCTGATTTTTGCCGTCTTATGGGGTATTATCTTGCTGAAGGTTCAATTAGCAAAAAAGGAAATTGTGTGAACTTCTCTTTTAACCAAAAAGAGGAAGATTATATCAATGATGTTATTCAGCTTATGGAAAAATGTTTTGGGATATCTTTAGGGAAGAAGAGACTTCACAATGGATGCGAACTCCTATTTTATTCGCAAATTTTGGTTGATTTTTTTGCTCATTTGTTTTATGAGAAGAATAAACTTTATCGTGCTTTTTCCAAGAAACTGCCAGAATGGATGCTGTATTTGCATCCCGTAAAGCAGGTCGAATTATTTAGGGGCTGGTGGAGAGGTGATACAGGAGTTACTGCATCTGAAATTTTAGCTCAACAAATGAAACTTATTTGTTTAAGATTAGGAATTGTGCCCTCTCTTTATAAAAAAAGTAAAGAAGACCATAACAAGACGGAGCGTTTTATAATGGGGCGTAGAATTCTTGCTTCACATGATTTTTTTGTTTTACAAAGCCTTTCTTTTTTTGAGGATAGCTTTTTTCTTTTAAAAGACCCGCTTTTTGGTAAATTTAAAACTAAGCTTGAGAGGAAACATGGCTGGATAGACGAGAACTATGTTTATCTTCCTATTAAAGAGATAGAAATTTTTGATTATTCTGGTTCTGTTTATAATTTAGAAGTAGAAGAAGATAATTCTTATGTCACTCCTGCTGCAGCTGTTCATAATTGCATGACTCCATGGTTTGGCCTTTTTGGTTCAAAGTCTGGATTTAACTCTTTGAAGGAATGCTTTCAAGATCAGGTAGGAAAAGTGCATGCCATTGAATCTGGGATGAGCGCTGATCCCTCTATGCTTTGGAGACTCATGGAGAAGGCGACGATTGTTTCTTTTTCAG
Organism: Candidatus Woesearchaeota archaeon; assembly: GCA_964372435.1. GTDB lineage: Archaea > Nanobdellota > Nanobdellia > Pacearchaeales > GW2011-AR1 > CAYJRI01. The sequence goes on from CAYJRI010000124.1 coordinate 2,601, forward strand.
ATGCGCATAGTTATTGGCCTTGGAGAATGGGAAGAGAGGCTACGATGTTTAACTTAAATGCTGATGATTTTTCTTATCAGGATATTATCAAGGATATCAGAAATAATGCAATTATGGGTACGATAGAGACTGATCCTGCGTATGGGAAGTATCATTGGGATGGACATAGGAACTGTAATTTTTCATGTTCTCCTGGGAAGACAAAGGAGCTTGCGGGGATTTGTCCTGTTTGCGGGAAGGAAATGACAATTGGAGTTGACTACAGGATAGAGCAGCTGGCGAAGATGCCTGCTGGGTATTTTCCTTCTGACAGGAGGAAGTTTTACAAAGTTTTGCCGTTGCATGAGCTGCTTGCTTTTCATTTGCAGTCTACTCTTGCCAGTAAAAAGACTTGGCAGTTGCATAACCAGCTCATGGAGAAATTTGGGAATGAATTTGCTGTTTTGATTGAGAAAGAGAAGCTTGAGATTGTGCAAGGAGGATTTGATGAGAAACTTGCAGAGCTGATTATTAACAATCGTATTGGAAACCTTAAGATTAAGCCGGGGTATGATGGAGAGTATGGGGTGATCCAGTCTCAGGAGATGCAGAGGAAGCTCGTGTAATTTGTGTTTTTGAGACAGTATCTCCGCACAGGAATTTTAGCTCTAACTTAACGAAGAATTAATAAATATCCATCTTCTTAAGTGAACTCTCCTCTAAGATGAAGAGA
>CAYJRI010000125.1:0-3296 GCA_964372435.1 Candidatus Woesearchaeota archaeon
TAACATCAAGTTTATGCTTGTTGGCGAAAGTTTGTAAGGCATTTTATCACGAAATTTTCATTCAACAAATCTCCACTTTATTCCTCTCTGGTTTAATGATTCGATAATTCTCAAATCTAATGTGTCTTTTTTAATACCTTCCTCAGAAGATGCCTTCAGTTTCAGATTTAGTTTAATATCTGCATTTTCTTCACGCAAAGGGTCTATAACTTCTCTAAAGAAATTATCCCAATTTTGCCAATCCAAATCTATCTCTAATGATATTTCTCTAATCTTACGTACTCCACCTTCTCTAAACTCTTTAGGTTCTTTCGCAATTATTTCGGCTTCTATTTTGCTAGGAATTGCTTCTTCTTTAACTTCCTCTTTTGGCAAGAATTTTATAGCTATTTCTGGTTTTAGCAACCATGCCGATTCTGATATTTCAATCTGATCTTCTTCTACATATTTCTTTAAAAATACTGTGTCAAATTTCTTTCCATCTCCAAGTCCATAGCCAAATAAGCCTCTCTGAATTCCCTGGCAAATAGACAATTTCAAAACATTTTCATTTGCTAGTATTGGTAGATTAGTGTACTGTGTAAAATATTCCCATAAGATTTTTGTCTCAATAGAATCCTTTGTTTTAGGCCATAGCGACCACTTTGTGCCAATCAATAAATTTGGATCTAATTTTTCCAATAACTTTTCATTGTCTCTCAGTGTTTGCCAAACAAGATTGCTTATAGGGTTGGATGGCACATAAATGAAAGCTCCCATATCATAAGATTTCAATTCTTTACTGTTACCAATCACAATATGTCTGTATGTAGAAGCTATAATTTGAGGCACTTCGGTTTCTGCATTTCTGACCCTGTTTTGGAGATCTCTCCTTTGCTCTTCAGTTAAACCTTTGATCTTATATTCCTCATTGATATTCTGTAGTGCGAGGTATCTTTTAATGTTCTTAATCAGTTGCTGATGATAATTTTCATCTCCAACTAAGAAAACTAATACATTCTTGAATCTTCTATGTTTTGTGCCATAATTGTTGAGAAGGTTTTGTATGAACTTTTCCGTTTCTTTCCATGTTTGTTTTCCTTTTGTGAATTCCAAACCTAAAACCACGAGACTAAGAACAGGAGCATCTACTATGTCTCTATCCTCTTTTGGGAATCTGTACTTCTTTTGAAACTTTTCTCCAATCATTTCCCAAAGCTTTCCTTCGGCAAATTCTATTATATCCTCTTTTTTGATTGCATCTTCTTTTTCCACCAGAATCTTATTCAAATTTGGTTGTGCTGTAAATCTGTATACTCCGTTCTGGGCATCCAAATACCAAAATCTCTGTATAGCTCTGCTGAGAACTTCTGCAAAAATAGGAAATGCCATATCCGGATGCAACAAAGCTAATCTTAAATTTGGTTCATTAATCCCTCTTTCTGTTGGCTTGCCACTGAAAGAATAAATGAATATTACTGTGCCCAATCCTTCTGTAAGAGATTCCTTTGCATATTCGCTACCCAACTCTCTGTCTACTTGCGGTGCTTTTGCAGTGGATCCAGAAATATCAGAAGCAATAACTCCTTCAAATTGCCTTCCTACAAACTTAAGCAATTCTCCAGATATTTCAGAACTTGCTAGATTAAAGTGCGATGGATGAATTAAATAACCTGAATGCTTTTTATAGTACGAATCACCTACTACTAACGAGAGTAGTCTTATTACCCCCCAAGTTCTTTGAAAAATTTGTAATGTACCCCATCTTTCTCTCAAGACATTGATTGTTTCTGGATGGAAGGGATATGCTTTTTCTAATAATTTTTTATAAGAAACTTCTCTGACATTTCTCGGCAAATCATCTTTATGCTGCTGATAAAATTCCCAATATGCTTCTGCAACTTTTTTTGCTTCGTCTTCTGAGCCTAGATTTTCAAACAATCTTTTTCTGACTATTTCGTAGATTTCTTCTCCTTGAACAGGCTCTTTGATTGTTTCAACTCTGCCAAAGATTTTTGTTAGTTTATCGTAGACTTTTTCCCCTGCCTCGTCCATTAACTCATTAGCACTGCTTGGCAGAGAAGCCATTAATAAAGATTTTTTAGAATTTGCAGCAACCTCACTTAATTCTTGTATAAATGCAAGTGTTTGACCAGCTAATGTTGAATCACCAACTTTTACACCAGATGCTTTTACTAAATATTGAACAGTTTCATCAAGCAAAATAACAACCGGCTCCAGCTTTGAGACAATTTTTCCTATCTTCTCAGTTCCCGGACTTACTCTTTTCTGATCATCATCTTCAATTGATTTGTATGTTTCTTTTCCTCCAAGCTGGTAGAAAATCTCTCCCCACAAAGTTTTGATTCTTAATCCTTCTGCTGTAGTTCTTATCTCATTAGGATTCAAAGCTGTGCCGTCAACAACCGCTATTTTTGCATCAGGAATTTCTTTTATTCCATTGATGCTCAATACTTCTTGAATGCCCTTAAACTTTAGAGCAACTTTATGATTTTTTATCAAATGATAAATTGTAAGCAAAGTATGAGTTTTTCCTCCACCAAAAGGAGTTTGTAATTGTATAACTGGCTCAGAGCCTTTCTTTCCAGATAATCTCAAAACAACATTAGAAATCAAAGCAGAAAGCCCTTGTGTGAGATATGTTTTCTTGAAAAATAATTCCGGGTCTCTATACTCTAAAGCCCCTCTTCCTGCTAAAACCTCTCCCAAATCCGCAGCAAATACAGACTCGTCAAACCTGCCTTTCCTGATGTCTTCATGAGGCTCAACAACCTGAATCCACGGTTTTAATTTAGACATTGTTCTCTCCTTCATTTAATCTATACCATGACGGTAATTTATTTGAGTGGTGTTCAGGAAAATTTTTTGTTGGCACACTAATGCTTGCAGTTCCTCCACTTAGCGCAGAGACAAAATATCTATCGATATCTATGATACTACCATCTTGTCTTGCCACTTCGTAAGTTACGGTGCTACTGTTTTGAGTACGCCAAACTCCTGTACTAATTATTTTCTGATTTAATTCAGGATTACAGAAAATCACCTCACTGCCTAAAGTTATAAAAACCGATCCGCATGGTGGTATAGTTGAACCAGATGGTAAACTAAGTCTGTTAAACTCTTCTTCTGTTACAAACCTGCTACCTGCAATTCTTAACATTTTCATTCACCTTTGAATTCTGTTATAGTTCTTTGAGTTTTAAACCTATCGCTTATTGTTGTGGTCTTGCTTGCCAGCAATCCCTGAAGTAATTGCTTTTCCTTGTCGCCTTCTGGCAATATTTCTGATAATGCTT
>CAYJRI010000126.1:0-3280 GCA_964372435.1 Candidatus Woesearchaeota archaeon
AGCAGCTTAAACTTCTCGATAAGCTCAAAAAGCATTAATTTTTACACATAGCTTCGTGTCGAATCTACACTCCACCACAAACCCGGATGCCTATATATTTCATCAACAACTTTGTCCTTGATTCCGTCACCGTTTCTATCCTCAACTCGTACTGGTTTTGGTTCTCTTGCATGTATTTTGGTTATATAAAATTGGAGCCCTACTGATCCTAAAAGAACGGCACATACAGAACTCCCCATCATCTTTAAAAATTTTCTATCATCAGTCCCAAAACCTAGATAGTCTTTTATTCCCATATAATCTAATCGAGATGCATCTTTATAACTCTTTTGGTTTTCCAATAATCTCGCCCCAAAACGCTTCGTCGCCTTTGGCTCCTCGCTTCATTTCACTCTGTCGCTGAACAGAAGTTTCAAGGCTCATTGCGATTCGCCTAAAGTGCTTGAAATTAAATAGAAAATAATGATTACACCTTCTTGAAACCTCGGACGTTTGCCCTATTAATTCTTGTATATAGTTTATTCACAAAGAATCAAGGAGTATTTCTGACTGCGATCGGAAACAACAGGTTTCTAACGTTAGCCGTGTGTATTTTACATGGTCAACTTCTACAGGTTTCTGTACAGAAAGATATTCATTATCTCTTACCTTGCTCATGATCATTTCTCTCCCTCTTCCATGCCTTCCTCTACTGCTTCTGTGATCTTGATAAGTTTCTTTTCCTTTTTTTCTGCTTTTTCTTCGAGCTTCTTTTTCTTTCTTTCCTTCATCTTTTTGTTGATGACACTCCAAGTGACGTAGATGAGAACAAGGACAAGGAAAATGACGACAAAGAAGATAACTTTCCTGAACGTTGAATCAGAGGAGTAGAGGATGTAAACGAGTCCGGTGATGATGAGGCGGAGGAGCCCTATTTGTGCAAGGATCATGGCAATGCCGAGGCCTCCAAGATAGGAATAGAGTTTAGGGAGCCCGATATATTCGAGGGTTTCTTCTGCTTTGAGAAAGACAATGAGCCAGAGGATGAAAAGGAGGAAGAAAGCAAAAGTGAGATCGTAGCTCTGGCCAAAGAGGACAAGGAAAAAGAGGTCGATTTTTCTCAGAAAGGAATCAGTGCTTGCAATGATGGGCTTTTCGAGGAGTATTTTTTTCCATTCCTGGGAGAGATACTGGAATTGCGCGAGGGTGTTGTTAGTCTGGTTCTTGATGTTTTCTTCGGTGAGCTGGTCAGGAATGCCGTCGCCATTGAGGTCCTGGACTTGTGCTTGGACTGACTGGAGAATAAGAAGGATTGCAAGGAAGATAAATGTATATAAAATACTGCACGACACTAAACTCTTTTTCATGTGTCTTTATAGAAGAAGGGTTTTAAAAAGATATGGTAAAGTTAAATTGTGCCTGGACCCTTTGGAGTTTCTCCACTTACCATTTCACCGGTCTGTCGTAGCGCTTGTGCTCCTATCCCCATTTTTGCTATATTGGTTGTCGCTGTTTCTTTCATGGCTTCAACATGCATTTTTGCGAGCTGGTGGATAAATTTTGTATTAAGAGTAAAGATTACTGCCGCTGCAACTGTTGCAATGATGTAGACAAGACCATATCCTGAGAGCGATTCTATCTTCCCTTGAAGAAGGCCTGAGATATAAAAGTATACGAGGAAAAGCGTGAACATTCCCCATACAACTCTTTGGAGTGTGATGGTTTTTGGGTTATTATCTTCCACTGCTCTATATGTATAGAGAGCAAGGATTGCGAAAGGGATCATGGTTAAGAGTGTTGATCCCAATGCATTGTAGGAAACAAGGATTACCCAAATGTCTTGGGGAGCAATATAAACGGTTGAAAGGAATCCTACGATAACTGCAATAATGCCTTGAACCGAGCCATGCCCAAAAAGATGGAATTGGTCGAGGATGCTCCAGATGAAGAGAGTAACAAGAATTAAAAAGAGGATTTTTGCGCCGCTTTCAGCGATTCTCCCTTCTGTCCAGCCTTTAAAGAGATCTACGACAGGGTCGATAAATGCTTTTGCACCTCCTTCACTTACTTGCTGGCCTGTGATGGTATTCCCTGTAAGGGGATTTTGGATTGCTAAGAGCAGGAATAGCACGAGAATGAGGACAAGGATGAGAACAACAAAAGTATTCTTTTCTTTCCTATTGACTTTTTTAACTCGGGTTGTTCTTCTCTTTCCTCTCTTTTTCATAATACCTCTAAGGGAAAGGGGTTTATAAATATTTCTTTCCTTTTTTTATCTTTTTTTTGGAGAATATCAAAAAAGATCTTTTGCTTTTTCGTAGATGGGGAAATAAAATTGCTGGTACATTCCGAGCCTTGTTAGAAGAGCTGCCGGAATTGCGGCGAACTTTATATTTGTGTTTTCTAAGATTTTGTAGAAAAAATAGGAGAGGCAGATTTCTCCCGCGATCGGGACAGGAGAGACCCCCACTGCTCCTATGAGAAGATCTTTAGCTGCAAGTTTTTTTTCAAGGGGCATTTTTATAAGTGTATGCACGAAAACTGCGGACTTCAGTCCGCAGATGAAGTGCCCATCCTTCATCATTTTTAGGACAAAATGCACAGGAAACCTCGCCCTTTAGGACGAGGAGGATGTCATCTTTAGCTATAGAACTCATTAGATTATTGCGGAACGAGATTTTCGACACTAATACTTGAAAGAAAATCTTTTGAAATTCTTTTGCTTACATTGAGGAGTTCGATGCCCAAAATATTGCCCTTTTCATCGAGGTCGATTATGGTATCGTCATCTATCTTCTTGTTTGAGGAAAATTCTCCGCTATTGAGTTCTATATACACTGCATCTGCTTCTTTATCGAATGTGATTTTCATAAGTAGTAAATTGTTATAACCTTTATATATTTATCTTTCCTCTCATAAACTACCTCGATATTTGCTCTGCCCATATTCTTTTGGGCATAGTATTTTTCATCTTTTTTAAGAAGTTTATCAGGCTGCTTAATGATACTGGCGATTTCATCTGCAGTTATTTTCCTTTTTCCATTCTTTCTTTTGCATGTTCTGTGAAGATGATATTCATGGGTTTCTAGAGAATGAGGCAGATATAAGCTTTTTCTTTTTGCGAGATGCTGAACGCAATGATTGAACACAATCTTTATAAGGATTTGTTTCTTCAAGGGAGCATGAAAAAAAGAGTTCGGCGGAAGCGCGCTTTGGTGAAACTATGTTCTGGAACGCATGAATAGAATTTTTGGCAGATTGAAGGGGTTATTGCTCTTGCTGTTATTGCTTTTCTTGCACT
>CAYJRI010000127.1:0-3206 GCA_964372435.1 Candidatus Woesearchaeota archaeon
GCCATCCTCGTTTTTGTGGTCATAGCCCTTCTCGGTACTAAAGCTTTTTAAATTTAATTGTCTTTGGAGAAGAATGAAAAGAGAAAGTTATCAGAAATTAGCAGTCGTAGGAATTTTTGCAATGGCGATGGCCTTTCTTGAAACTACAGTTGTCGTTTACCTCAGGAAGCTGTATTATCCCACAGGATTTAATTTTCCCTTAACATCAAGCATAGAAACCTCTGTTCTAAATATTGAATGGGTCAGGGAGTTCTTCACAATCATCATGCTCCTTTGTATAGGCTTATTGGCAGGAAAAAACCGTTATGAGAAGTTTGCCTACTTCATCTATAGCTTTGCTGTCTGGGATATTTTCTATTATATCTGGCTCAAAGTAATTTTGAACTGGCCAGCATCATTCTTAACATGGGATCTTCTCTTCCTGATACCATGGCCCTGGGCAGGGCCAGTGCTTGCCCCGTTGATTATTTCTTTCACCATGATTTTCTTAGGATGGAGGATTATTGCAATGGGGGATCGAGAAAAGAAGGTAAAAATAACAAAGAAAGAATTCATGCTTCTTGTCCTAGGATCTCTTCTCATATTGTACACATTTCTCTATGATTATGGAAATTTAATCATCAGCAGAGGATTTCTTTCTGAGTTTTTTACCCTCGCATCTCACGCCGAGTTTCAGCAGATCACAGGAGCATATACTCCTTCCTCTTACCCCTGGTGGCTCTTCATCCTTGGAGAAGTCTTGATTCTCCTCGCAATCTTTTCTTTGTCAAAGAAGAAGGGCACAGTATCTCCGCACAGACCAAAAAATAACTAAGAACTTCTTTATTTCTAAATAATTGCTATTGCCCTATAATTTCATTATCCTCGATGAGCAGTTCGTTTAATTATTCCTCCCCAATGTGTAATACTGAAAAATGAGTAAAAAAATTCCTATGCGGAGATACTGGGGCAAGGATGATTAAGGAAAAAATTGATTGAAGAATTTGATTTGAACAAATTTTAAGAAAGTTAGTGATTGATAGATTATTCCTCATGCTCTACCCTCACACACCACTCGCATAATTTCTCCTTATGGTGCGAGGGACATTTTCCCCGTAATACCTCAATAGCCTTTTTGAATAGTTTTTCAGCTTCTTTGACATCTGCCTGGATTTTTACAAGGTGGGTATCAAATAAGACTTCGCCCGTAGGAAGGACCTTTGAAGGAATATAAAAGAGGAGGAAGTTGTACTCTTCTGTTTCGTAGCCCATCTTTTGCAAGAGGAAGCTGTAGATATTGAGTTGGTCGATATAATGCTTATGGGTGTCCTCCTTGAGAGCATAGCCCCTTGTCTTATAATCCAAAACTATGAGTTTGAGTTTGTTTCCTTTTTTGAGAAGGTTATCTAGAGCTCCCTTAAGGATATTACCGTCTTTGTCTTTGAATGAAAGCCCCTTACGCCAGTTGCGCCACTCTTCAAGGAATTCTTTCTCTTGGATAGTTGTTCCAAATAATTTAAGGCCTTTGCATTCACTTCTTTCTTTTAGTTCTGGCGGGAGTTCTCCCTTGTCTCTGAATGAATCAAAATGAGTTTTTAAGATTCCATCCATGCCTGATGGCAGTGAAGGGAATGGACCAGACGGGCGCTTCCAATGGCCATGCACATGCAACCAAAAACACCGAGGGCAATCGCTAAATAAGGATAATGTCGAGGGGGATAGTTTGAAGGGCATGTTAGTCTTTGTTTTTCTTAAAAGGTATTAAAATTTCTCTTCTACAAAACATTAATAGGAGCCCTCCAATTCCTTTAATCCCTTCAAAATATCTTCTTCTAATTGTATAATCTTCTTCGTTATTACACTAGGTTTCTCATACTCTATTTCTTCATATTCAATCTCTCTATACTTTGATATACTCAAATCCCAACTTTTATCTTTAATTTCTTTAGTTGGAACAAAGAAGTATTTTTTCTTCCTATCAATTGGATTCTCTTTCACTCTATTATTAAAGTGTTCTAAAATATCATTTATATCACCAATACCATCAATAAATGTTCTTTTGTCATCTAAACTATAACCGTCAGCTTCCATCTTATAGAACCAAACTTTTTGAGTTGGTTCTCCTTTTGTAAAGAATAAAACAGCAGTAGAAACTCCTGCGTATGGCTTAAACACTCCAGAAGGCATAGATATAACTGCATCGAGTCTACAATCAGTTAATAGTATCTCCCTTACTCTTTTATGAGCATTAGAATTACCAAATAAAACGCCTTCTGGCACTATAACTGCACATCTTCCTGATGGAGCCAAAGCCAAATACATTAATTCTAAAAACAAGAGTTCTGTTTTTGTTGTTTTTATTCTAAATCTCTCACTTATTTCTGCTTCATTTAAACTCCCCTTAAATGGTGGATTAGCAAGTATCACATCGTATGTATTGTCTGATACTCTCGGCTCCGCATCCGATAATGTATTAGCTCTTTTGATATTAGGTTTCTTTATTCCATGCATCATTAAGTTCATTAAAGCTATTCTTGTCATGGTTTCGTCAATGTCATAACCAAAGATAGAATCCTCATCCAATATTTTCTTTTTATTCGGTGTTAATCTGCTTACACCTTCTTTTTTATTAGCTTGCAAAATATGTTGATACGCATTAACTAAAAAACCAGCTGTTCCACATGCAGGGTCTAAAATTTTATCATCTGCTTGTGGGTCTGCTAAATCCACCATCATGTTAATAATATGCCTCGGTGTTCTAAATTGTCCATTCTTACCAGCTGTTGTTAACTCAGATAGCAAATACTCATAAATATCTCCTTGAGTATCTTGGTTTTGTTCTTTAATGTGCATATCATTAATAATATTAACAGCTTCTATCAACAAAGACGCAGTAGGTATTCCAAAATTAGCTCCTTTCATATACTCTTTATAGAGAGAATCACCATCACCAATATTTCTCATAAATGGAAATACTTTCTCTCTAACATGATCTAATATTGTTTCTGCGGGTTTAGTAACCCATTTACTCCATTTACAATCTTCATGTCCTTTGAAGATTGAAACATATTTATCTCCTGTAAATCCCGCTTCTCTAATTCTTTTCTCATCCTCATCCTCTAACTTCTTCATAAAAATAAGATAAGACATTTGTTCTATAGCAGTTATAGGATTAGATAATCCTCCACTCCAAAACTTATCCCAAAGTTTGTTTATTTTTGATTTTA
>CAYJRI010000128.1:0-3141 GCA_964372435.1 Candidatus Woesearchaeota archaeon
ATCTTGAATTGAATCAACTCGTGCAAAAGCCTTTCCCTTCCAAAAACTATATGCCTGATAATTTCTCCCCCATTCCTTATCATTTACAACAGGAAGTGTAAATTCAACCCTCCCAGTTCCAAAAGCCTTCTCAAGATCATAAGCAATTCTTGCAGTCACATTCAATCTCACGCGCTCAGGCATCTTTTTCTCATCAGGCTGCCTTTTTAAGACAACAACAACATATCCGATATTATTCAAAAAAGGGCTCTGAAGAATAGTGTTATAAAACCTCAAGCCAGCACGTGAAGGGTGCCAGCTCAATCCAGAAACCTCCTCTGGATACTGTCCTGTAAACTGCACACTCCGAATCCAAGAAACATCTATCAAAGGATTAAGCTTTAACGCATCCACCTGGCAGAAAACAGGCACATTTTGCTCCTCAAGAAGATCACTCCTCACAACCCCAGGGCTGCAACCGCCAGGAGGTATATGCAAAATAAAATCCTGCCTTGCCTCACACCTATCAAAATCACCTACAGTAGGAAAAAAAGTCTTATAGTCAATGCCTTGTCTCGAATAAAAATCCTGAAAAGCAGGTTGATAAATTTGAGGTGTGACAAAACCATGCCCTCCCCCATAAGACTGGGGGGAGATAAGAGACCTCGGTTGAGAGCTCGCAAATCCTCCAGGAGGCGAGATAATACCTTGTGCAACCACGAGCTGCAGAGCTATAAAAATCCAAAGCAAAATAAAAACCATTCTTCTCATCATTTTACCTCAATCTCCATACTCCTTGATGACACCAAAAAAATTCTTTTCCTCATTTTACCTCAATCTCCATACTCCTTGCCTCAACAAGCCCATAGTTATCAGGAATCTCCTCAACACGCGTAGGAATAGGAAATCCCTCGACATTAATCTCCAAAACTCTTCCCTGCTCAAGCTCTGACTCGGTGAAATAATAAACAGCCTTCCCTCCCCCCACAAGGACATTGCTAACAGTCTGTGCAGGCACATCAATCTGAAAGCACTCTTCATCCTCTCCACCTAAAATTCCGAGAACTCCTTTCTTCGGCACTTTCACACACTTGGTATCAGAATATGCTCCTAGAGTAATACTAGAATTCTTATAAACATAAACAGTAATGTTAGAGAAGCCCTCACTCAACAGCGCCTCTTTCTGTTCAGGATATGCCACAACTCTTTGCTCATCTCCAGTAAAGTAAAGCAACACAAAATCTCCTGTCTCTCTTCCATCAACTCTCACTACAAGACTCAGGTTGTAGTACCTGTCTAAAACAATGTCAGCACTTGTTTGAGTATTTGTCGAAACCTGAAATCTCTGAGGTGCATAGCCCTCTGCCTCTGCAATAAAAAATCCATTAACGCACTGAGGCACCCTTGCCTTCAGAACAGCATCATTCCCTTGAACGCTTGTCTCACCAATATCACATTTTACATTAAGGCATTTGAAATCAATATCAGCCTTAACAGGCTCAAGCTTCGTATCATAAGTAAAAATCTCCATCTCCTGTACACCTCCCTGACAAAGAGCAGGCTCAACATCAGAAACAGCCTCTCCTTCCAAACCTTCCCGAGGCTTATTCTTGTCAATGATAACAGCAACAGGAAATTGAAACACCTCCTTTTCATCAAGAACTTGGATAAGGACAGGATATTGGAGGTCATAGACAAAATGGTAGGGCACATAGCAAAACCCAAGGGCTCCAAGACCAGCACTCGACCCAACAGGCTCTGCCAACAGAATGCCCCTCTCTGCAGGATTCACCTCAATCTTCGTCGGCCAAAACTTCGAGTAGAGAAAATTCACTTGCTCGTCACTCTCTACTTCCTCAACAACAAAATATTCCCTTCGCTTATCCTTAAGTTCATAGTAATCACCTTGAACACGAATTGCCTGTACATTTGCCTCAAGAGCATTTTGAATCTCCTCACGCACATTCTGAAAATTCCATACCTTGGGAGCGCAGGAAATCTCAACATTATCAACAGGAGCATACAATCTCAGGACATCAACCCCATACTGTTCAAGAAAAGCAGTATTTTTCTCATGGCTATAGATATCAAGAGCAATCTCATAAAACTTTCCCAGCTTTGTTGGAGAAGAAAAACGAAATTCTTCAAGCAAAACCTTCTCATCGCCAAAAGAAGCAGAGAGAGGAAGTCGCACACTTACCCCAATCTCCTCATCGTCGATAGAAACATCAACCTCTGGCTCTCCCCGATCAATCAAAAACCCCTGATCTACAAAGTTTGCCAAAGAACATCTCGCAAGATCCTCCTCAATAAATTGCTCAAGCTGCTCTTCCATATGCCTCTGAGAGGGAACCTGTTCCTTCACAATACCATTCCCAGAGACATAATACCAGTACGGCACAGGTGCTCCAAAAAAATCTAGTTGAGAAGAGACAGGTGCAAACTCGCTCCCTCTGGAGAACTCAGGAAGATAAATATAACCGCCTTGCTTCTCCAACAACCCAACTCCAAGCTCTGCACTTTCCTTACTGCAATCCAAAACATACTGATGAAGAGGTTGGAATCTCACAGGAATTCCCCCAAAGATAACCCCGCCCCTCAATAAAAAATAAGCAGCAATACTTCCCACAAGAACAATCCCAATTATAATAAAGAGAGCTGCCTGACCTCTCTTGTCGCTTCTTTTCATCATTTTTCCCCCAACTTAGGAACCAATTTAACCTCGATTTTTTCCTCACTTTTATTGATCAAAGGAAAAGAATGTATATAAATCTTGTTCATACTCTTCCCCTTTTTTTCAAGTAATGGAGTTTACAATTTCCAATCTCCCGCACCTCAATCAAACCAGAGCCTTCAAGTTTGGCCAAGGCAATACTCATGGTAATACGAGAAACCCGAGTTAATTGAGCAAGCTCTCCAATGGTAAGTCCTCTCGAATCCTCTGCAAGAATCTTCTGAATACTCTTTAAAAGCGCTAGCTGCTTTCTCACCATCTTTTCCCCAGATACATACTATACATTAGTATTAAATACTAATAATATATTTTTAATAAACTTTTAATGCTTATCATTAATATATAGATATTTATAAAGCTATCGGTAACAGGTATGTGTGCTATCCCGAAATTATTTCATAAGGCTGAGTTAGTTAGCCGTATGAAAT
>CAYJRI010000129.1:0-2185 GCA_964372435.1 Candidatus Woesearchaeota archaeon
GATTTCCGACAACCCAAGATACTACCACACACTAAAGTGCGAAAATTTCCATTCAGGTAAAATTGAGGCAGAGATAAGAATGGAAATTTGAGGTGTGGTTTTCAACTTCAGAATTCTCTGAATTCTGACAGCTCTCAAAAATCTTGAGGAGATTTTTGAAGTTCTGACATAAAACTCAAAACCGTTAAGATCAATCTGAAGAAAGCCAATCGTAATGATTTCATTCTTGAACGTCCTAGCCCCAAAGGTAGAAAGGTATTTAAATAACCTCTTCTTCCCTAACAAAGTGGAAAAAAGAGAGGAAAAAATGATTCCAAAAGTATGCCTTTCAGAAAAATTTTTGAGGAAAATGAATCTCGTCAACGATCTCATAAACATAGTTTCTAGGAGGAAAATTTTTTAAGGGAAAAATGAGTCTCACGAATAGAGTTTTCAGGAGGAAATTTTCTTGAGGAAAAATGAGTCTTATCACAGGAATGGTTTCCTACTACAATGAGATCGGATCTGTCCTCCAGCAATGGGCAGACATTGGCATCTTCTCCTATGTCCTCCCCTTCCTCCTAATTTTTGCCATAATCATAGCCATCCTTGACAAAGTCGAGGTCTTCCAAGTTAATAGAGGTATTAGTGCCCTCATTGCCCTCTCCATCGCCCTCCTCTCACTGCAATTTGATCTTGTCCCACAATTCTTCTCCATCATCTTCCCAAAACTGGGGGTTGGTCTTTCAGTCCTCCTTGTCGCCCTTATCCTCATGGGAGTCTTCGTAGGAGGAAAAGATGCTAACTGGGGGAAATATGTTTTCTTTGGTATCGCTGCAATTGTTTTCCTTACCATCATCTTCCTCTCCTTTGCCGACTATCGTTGGCTAGACAGCTGGTGGTGGCGCCAATATAGTGCAGCCATTATCGCTGGTCTCGCCCTTCTTATCATTGTCATTATTGCAATGACAGTTCCTCGAAAAGAGGGTGACGGTCACGCTTTCAGAGTCTATCCCGACCAGCATTGATGACAAAGAATATACTCCAAAACAATAAGAACAGGTTACATTTACCTTTCATAAAATTTTAAAGCAATATAATTTATGTACAACAAGTTAATTTCATTACCCCCCTCATCAATTTTCAGGGCAATATCAGAAAAACACATGCAACCCAACCCTAAAGGGTTGGGTTTGTGACAGGCATGTGTTTTTGGGATGCTCAGAATTGAAAACCCAAGATACTACCACACACTAAAGTGTGTGGTTTTCAATTCTGACATAAAAATATATAACAAGTGAGTTCATTACTTTCAAAAAATCTCTGATCAATAATATACACAACAAAATAAAATGCCTGCAGACATCACCTTCTACACCTGGTTCATGCCCATCTTTGGCTTTCTTTTTGTATTCGTGATCATCTACGCCCTCCTTACAAAAATTAAGATCCTTGGAGAAAGCAAAGCAGTTAACATTTTCATCGCCTTTGTTGTTGCAATTATCTTCGCAACAGTCTCTTCAGTCCGGCAATATGTAGAAACCGTCACTCCATGGTTCGCAGTCCTTATTATTGCCCTTTTCTTTATTCTCATGCTTGTTGGATTCACCCATTCAATGGACAAGCTTCAAACACCTTTAGCGTGGATATTCACTCTACTTCTTATCATCATCTTCCTCATTGCTGCAATAAAAGTGTTTGGATCAGCAGTCACGCAATACCTTCCCGGGTATCCCCCAGAATCAAGAGCAAAATCTTTCTTCCTCTCAGACCAATTCCTCGGAGCCTTCCTTCTCCTTGTCGTAGCTGCAGTGGTCACCTGGGTCCTCACCAAGGGAAAATGAATTCTGAGAGAAGATTATTTTGTGCGCTCTTTCTGCTCTAAATAAAAGAAATGTTTTTAAAGCACAAAAAAATACCTCCCAGAAGTGAAGCACCTCAGATATGTGTTCTGCGTGGAAAATGTTATCGGAAGCAGATATCCAAAAATATGGCGGAAAGGCAGTAATTCTCAATTATATCAGAGATCATACAGGCCCGCCTATTCCAAAGTATGTGGTGAAAGAGGCAGGTTTTTCTGTAGATACTGTCCTTAAAGATTTTTCGTTACTTCCCTTTCCAATCTTCCTCAAGAGATCAAAATAAGATACCTTACTTCCCTTTCCAATCTTCCTCAAGAGATCAAAATAAGATACCTTACTTCCCT
>CAYJRI010000129.1:2285-3072 GCA_964372435.1 Candidatus Woesearchaeota archaeon
TTCCAATCTTCCTCAAGAGATCAAAATTAAAATGCTCCCGCTCAAGCCCGCTCTCCTCTTCATTCTCTAATGCTTCAGAAGGCCTCTCTTCCGCTGCTTCCTCGCCCTCTTCTTTTTTCTCTTCTTCCCTTTCCTCATTTCTTCTCGCAGGGGTTTTTTCCGCACTTCGCGCTTTATCTATCAAAGGGTTAAGAGCCTTGCCAAAACTCTCCTGCATCATATTCATCTCCTGATGAATGCTCTTGATATCCTTCCCGTATTCTCCGATTTTCCCCAAAATCGCTCTCTGAAGATTCTCCATATTTTCCTCGATCTTCCTAATCCTCATTTCAAAACTTTTTAGCTGCTCCTCAAAAGACACCTTTAACGAAGACAAAGAAGAAATACTTTTATGCAAAGCAGAAAGCTTCTCACTCACCACCTGTTCAACAATTTCATTCACCATCTCAGAAGATACTGAAGGATATTGAGGAGAGCTATACTCTTGCTGATAAGAGGCAGTTTCTTCTCCAGGTTGTGGCACCTCAAAATTGCTGTACTCCTGCGAAACAGCCTCTCGCACCTGGAGTTGAGAAAAAGCATCTTGAATCTCCTTCGGAGAAAATCCTTGCTGCCGCAAATTCTCAGTAATCTCCTCCTCGCTCAAACCCTGGCTTTGCATCTCAAGAATAACATCCAAAAGTCCCATACTCAGCCACCTCCATCATAAACCAATGCATCTTATCGAATATAAAAAGTCCCATACTCAGCCACCTCCATCATAAACCAATGCATCTTATCGAATATA
>CAYJRI010000130.1:0-3041 GCA_964372435.1 Candidatus Woesearchaeota archaeon
AAAGCTTTTTGATGACCGACTTACTATGCAAAGTACCATCCATGAGAGAAATACTCAGCTCATGTTGGTACAGCAAGATTTGAGAAGTTCTGAAGATCGAATTAATAATTTTAAGATAGATAAGGCAAGATTGCATGCAGAAGGGGAATCACTTGCCGGCGAGTTTCACCAATACGGGGGCGTTGAACTTCTGCAAGGCGCGAGAGAGTACTTGAAAGAAAGGTTGCAGAAAGCAGAGGTTGCACTTGGGAGCATTGGCAGCGTGAATTTACGGGCCTTGGAAGTGTATGACTCTGTGAAACAGGAGTATGATGTTATCCGGGAGAAAGTGAAGAAATTAGAGGAAGAAAAGATTGAAATTCTCAAGGTTGTTGAGGAGATTGACCGAAAGAAGAAAAGGACGTTCATGAAGACGCTTTCTGATATTAACGAGATCTTTACGAGAAATTTCATGCAATTGAGCATGAAAGGAGAAGCATTCCTGGAAGTTGAAAACAAAGAAGATCCATTTGCAGCAGGCTTGGATATTATCATTAAAGTGGGTAAGGGAAAGTATTTTGATGTTACTTCTTTATCGGGAGGAGAACAGACGCTCGTTGCATTGGCTTTGATTTTTGCAATTCAAGAATATAAGCCCTATTCTTTCTATCTTCTCGATGAGATTGATGCAGCTCTTGATAAAAGAAATTCTGAGAAATTAGCAGCTCTTTTGAAGGGACACCTGCAAAAGGGACAGTATATTATCATTACGCATAATGATGCTGTTATTACAGAAGCGTCTACTTTGTATGGAGTGACTATGCAGGAAGGAATCTCAAGGGTGGTGAGCTTGAAGTTGTAATAGCCTATCAGGTTGGGATGGTGCGTGGCTGGGTGAGCTTGAAGTTGTGAGATCTTGATGGAATTATTTAAACTCTTCTTTCTTACAATACTGCTCATAAAATTGAAGAATCTCATTTACCTTTTCTGAGTTGAGTGAATAGTGAATTTCATTGGTCTTTTTTGCAGGGATGACCCATCGATCTCTTATTAATTCCTTCAGTGCTTGTTTTGTCACTTTTTCTCCTCTGAGATGTGACGGGAGTCCTTTTAGAATATTCTCAGTATGTGCGCCGCCCCATTTTTTCCATTGGACTAATTTTCTTATAATTCTTGCTTTAATCTCGTGAACAGTAAGTTGCATCCATTTGAACATCTCTATTTCTATATAAATACTAATGAATCTACTAATATGATACAATGACGTATCAAAATAGAAAGGTTTAAATATAAGGGAAATATAAGCTTGCATTATATCAAAAACAAATCAGTTTTTATGGAAGCGAAATCATTATTTATTGAATTCATGGGAGATGCTCCTATGATGAAAGTATTAGACTATCTCCTTACTGAAAGGGAATTGGACTTCTCTCTTACGGATATTGCACATAATGCAGGAATTGGGAGAGCAACACTCTATAGAATATGGGATCAGCTAATAAAGAATAAGATTATCCTCCATACGAGAGACATTGGAAAAGCGAGATTGTTCAAGTTGAATACAGAAAATGCAAAAATTAGGAAGCTCGCGGAAATCTACGATATGCTTGTTTTGGAAGAGCTTAAGAAGCGTGCTGATAAGCAGGCAATCTATGTGAAAGCGTGACCATTCTATAGTCCTTCATTCCTTTAAAGTAACAACGATAGAAATATTTATAAGGGAGTCTTTACTTCAAATAAGGATAAGGGAAGTTTTTGAAGATGATAAGGACATTTAATGAGCAGTATCCTTCTTTGCATGAGAAGCACGCAGATCACTCCTGCCAATAATCTGCCGTCTTCGCTTGTCAATCCCTGGGACATCGACATCCCTGAAATTAAAAACATTTATCGTGGGAAATCTTAAGGAAAATGAATTATGTTGTTAGAACAAATAAAACAGAGAAGAAGACCTATCTTGCCAGGATGCAGGAAGGCAGGGCTGAATGTTTTGGGGTGATTTATACTGATTTTCAGCCTGCTCTTGGGATGAGAGATATTTCTCAGGAAGAGATTGTAGATCTGCATAATAAGAAAGCAATGGGAGTTATTGAGCTTTATGGAAAAGGAAAATTGATTTCTGTATATCAGTCAAGAAAATGGGGAAGAAGGAGAGAAGTTGCCGCATTTGGAGAAGATGGAAAGTACAGGGAGAGAAAGCGAGCTATTTCCTACAAGAAAATTCCTGCATCTGCTCTTCTATCTGAAGAGTACCGAGAAATGGGTTTGAAGCATGTTTTCTCATTGGAAAAATCATTACTTTCGCAGGTTTTTTGTTTTGAAAAAGATGGGGAGACTTCAGGTGTTGTTCAGGCAAAAGATGACTCTATTCCTGCATTGCTTTCAGGGCTTGTTTTGGTGCTAGCTGAGAAAGTCCAGAATCAGGAATATGTTTTTGAGTTCTTGAGGGATTAGTCCATAAAGATTACAGCTCTATCTTACTCTTAAAGATCTCTTTAATAGACTTTTTCTCTATGGTCTATCTTGACTACGACAACTCTTTTTTCTTCATAATTCACCCTGTAGAGAGCCCTATATTTTCCAATCCGTATTCTGAATGTTGGAGCTTCATATCCCAAAACTCTCTTTGCATCATGAGGCACAGAGTTCTGCTTGAGCATCTTCAGTTTTTCAGAAATTCTAGCAAAAAGCTCCTTATCACATTTCTTGAGAAATTTCTCTGGCTGATTATCGAGCTTTATTTCGAACATGCTCTACTTCCTCAAGAGATACGAGCTTATCATCTCTTTCGTTAACAATGCTTTCATCAAGCAATTTTCTTTCTTCTTCTGCAAGAATAGTATCTACATCAACCATATGTTCGCTAATCTCAGTAACTTTTCTCTCGATTCTGTCAAGTCTTTCTAAGATATTTTGCTCCGTTTCCATGATTCCTATAAGAGCAGTTATTTATAAATCTATCTTGCCATTCATTTACTGAAATTTAATCCATAAATACTCCTCGCTTTTTGAAGTAATCCTTGGAAGAAGGAGGGGCATATTTCAGCTCAAGTTCATCATAT
>CAYJRI010000131.1:0-3003 GCA_964372435.1 Candidatus Woesearchaeota archaeon
TTAGTGAGGAAAGATGTTTGCTTCGCATAGAAGGCCATGCGTTCAATATCTTCCCCCTCCTTGGCTTGGTGATATTTTTCCCGTGCTTCTTCTTTTCTTGTGTGGCGTTCCTCAGTCACGCGTAACTTTTCTTTTGGCGGTGTGCCATCGAGGACAATAGCAAGCTGAATATTGCGTTGCATCAGATTGGAGAAGCGCGACCAAATACCAACAAGATGAGATGTGATGTTGCCGTGCGCATCCATCAAAGGTGTCCCATCAGGCTGTCTGATCGAGGACAGGAATTGGAAGGCGAAATTCGAGAAATCAATTGCAATTCGCTTTCCTGTTAGATGGTCAAAAGTAATGGCCTCTTTTTCAATGAGCTTTGTCAGCTTCACGCCCATTTTCTGTATCTCCTTCTTCTTTCTTTTCTTTCAGTAACCTCTTCATTCTCTCTGCAAATTCTTTTGCTTTCAGCAATGTGCTTTCTGCTTCTGCTGGTGAGGCAAAAAAATGAAGAGAATATTGATTGTTATGCCGTATTTCTCTGTAATGATCAAGAAGTTCAACCCACTGCAGTTCAAGCTTCTTCTTTTTTACATATTCTTCCTCAAGGTATCGCGCAATGCAGTAATGACTTTTTTCGCGAATTCCATCTCTAAAAAGGATGGCGCGTGCTGCATGAAACATTCCTAAGTAAGAGGAGAGAATTGATGAGTGATGTGCTTTATTCTTTATGTTTTTTTCAGCTTCTTCAAGCCATTGTTTCGCAGCTGCATTGCTTGCTTCAGCCTTTTCTTGCGAAGGAGGAATTTTTCTTAAGAGCCCCTTGTGCATACATTCTTGTGCATCATGTTTCAAATTCATCACCATAAATTGTTATGGAACCAAACAGCAGAGCATGATAAAAAAGTTGATCTTCTTTTTTGAGCAAATCTTTTTTTTCTTTGGTAAGATAAAGCGGTCTCACATTTCCAAATTGTGTTAGCATCTTTGTCAGTTTTGCAAGATTTTCCTCCTTTGTTTTTTCTATCCTGATCCACATATCAATATCTGAATCTTTGGTGTTTGTCCCCCTTGCAACACTCCCATAGATCCCCACTCCTTTCACAAAGGGATAGTGCCGAAACATGTCAGTTTCTATTCCATTGAGAGCAAGAAGTATTTTGAGCGCTTTGGTCATTCTGTTCTGCTGAAGATAAAATTTCCTTCCGACCCTTTTGAGGAGGTTTTCTTTTGTTAAGATATGAAAATATGCTGATACGAGGCCTTTGCTCACCTTCACCTCTTTTGCTGTGCTGCTTACACTCAGAGGTTCCTCCTTGTACATGATGCTGTTGAGTATCTTCGTTCTTGCTTTACTCGAGCAGATTTTTTCAATGTTCATGATTTTTGTACAAAATGTTCAACTTTATAAACTTTTTGTTCATGATTTTGGACTGGGTTGACCATGCTCACCTGGAAAAGGTTTATATGTTCATGAGCAGTTTTTCTGGATGAGGAAAAGATGGTGTTGAAAGAGAGGGTTCTTGAGCATCCTGGAGGATTTTATGTGTATAGAATGCATGATATTAAACTTAGTCATCTCTGTAATGGGAATGGTTTTGCCCCCCTCCATTCATTCTTACAGCAAACATTTCAGCAGTGCCCAGATGAGTATTTCCAACGTGGGCCGAGAAGCAGTTGCTTGAAATTTATCTTGCCCCATGAGATCACTGAAGTACGAGGACATGAAGTCAGTACCTTAGCGAAATATGGGCTGTTGGAGAACCGGGAGAGATACAAAGACAATCACTCGAGGGTGCAGATGTTTATGTTGGAACATGATAATAACACTATTGCTATGGAAGTTCCTTTATGGTTATATCACCATGAATTGGATGGCTATCAGGAATTGTTTGGAAGTAACCTGCCGTTGAGTGGGCATATTGATGTGCTGAGAGTGGATGATGGAAAGGTGTGGATCTGGGATTATAAACCGCATGCGCAGAAAGAGAAATATGCTTCTACTCAAGTGTATTTTTATTCCTTGATGCTGAGTGTGCGGACAGGTATTCCCTTAGAGAATTTCAGGTGCGGGTACTTTGATGATCGGTATGCGTTTCTGTTCAAACCACGACCGGACTTGCTGGGGAGAAATATGAGTTTGATGAGTTTTACTCGTTAATTACCAGCGTGCTTTGTAACCTCGGAGATCGAGATGCACATGACCGTCTTTGTAGGCATGAAGACTTATGTTTTCGCCGAACAGTTCTTCTATTTGTCTCATGATGGCTAGTGGAGACATGCCCTTCACGTAGATATCAGCTGCATCGCCACTGAGGTGCCTGCTCTTGAGTGAACCATTCACTGCCTTGTTTCCGGAGGCGGAACGATAGGCTGAGCTGATAATAACTGGTTGATTGAGATCGTTTCTTAAGGTTTGTAAGACAACAACGAGGTCTTCATCAATCCTTGCGTAAGGAAGGAGCTTACCTCCAGATGTGGCGAATTCCTTGAGTTTAAAGTTTGGAGCTAATAAGAAGTTTGGGTTGTGGATGATATAGAGAGGATTACCTGATTTATTAGGATCATGATAATCTGGACCTGCCTCTTGGTCTATGATTGTTTTCAATGTAGAGAGATTTTCTTTGATCTGATCACGAAGTGACTTTTGTTGAGATTGTCCTATAGCAGGGAAATAGAGAGAAGATAATGCGAGAATACTTGCTTTTGTAAATGTTCTTCGTGTGATCATTGTGACTTACTTTTTACGTTTTGGCGCGCCTTCTGCGCACACGAGTACCAAAAGCCCAGGATCCGAGTTCTGAGGATCCCCATCGCAATTTAGGCTCACCCTATCGGAATAGGCCATGAACCTAGAGACAGAGTCAGGCGTTGGATGCCAAAAGTAGATATTCACTCCCTGCCAATATTCGGCACGTCTGGACTTTTCTGTTGGCAGTCCTTGCTTATTGAAAGAACTATGATTGAGGTCAACAAGACATCCATCTTCCATGAGGCATTTTTCCAATGGGCTTA
>CAYJRI010000132.1:0-2978 GCA_964372435.1 Candidatus Woesearchaeota archaeon
ATTTGATATATGTATAAGGAGGGTAGTTTAGTGCGGATTTGTACTAATCACCATAATTTATATAGCTTTAAAATTTTATGAAAGGTAAATTTAACTCGTATGAGATAATCCTATATAGGGGAATATCTTACTTTTTTCATGAGAATCCTTGTCTTAGGAGGCACAGGTTTTGTTGGAAAGGCTTTAGTGAAGGCTTTATTAAATGCGGGTTATCAGGTGAGATGCCTTGTACATCATCAGAATCCTTTCAAAGAAAGTCGGGATTTTGGAGTTGAAGTTTGTTTTGGAAATGCTTTAGATAAACATGCTTTAGAAAAATGCATTCAAGATTGTGATGTTGTTATCAACCTCATGGGCATTATCAGAGAATTTCCTAGAAGAGGGATTACGTTTGAGAATCTTCATGTTCAGGCAACTCAAAATATTGTTGATCTTTGCAAGAAATATAAGATCAAGAGATATTTGCACATGAGTGCGCTCGGAAGTAGAAAGAATGCAAGAGCAAGATACCATCAAACAAAATATAGAGCTGAGGAATATATTCGTGAGTCAGGATTGATATATACGATTTTCAAGCCAAGTTTTATTTTTGGGAAAGAGGATAAATCCATAAATAAGTTCGCTCAGCTACTTCGATTCAAGGTTTTTCCTATCTTTGGAAGAAACTCTAAGTTTCAGCCTGTTTTTGTTGAAGATGTCGCAAAGATTTACACACTCTCAATCAGAAATAAGAAAACCTTTAGAAAGACATTTGAAATTGGAGGCCCAAAAATCTATACATTCAGAGAATTATTGCAAACCTTGGGAAGATTGACACAAAGGAAAGCTCTCATCATGGCTATTCCTTTATTGCTTATCAAGCCTCTGGTGAAAATCTTTGAGAAAATTCCTTTCTTTCCTCTTGCAATAGAGCAACTGACAATGCTTCAGGAAGATAACATCACTCAGGATAAAAGGATATGGGAGATTTTAAAGATAAAGCCGAGATCACTTGAGGAAGAGTTTGTAAGGTATCATTGAAAGAGTTATGGAAGTTCCTTGAGATGATAGGTATTTGTATTTCTGTCGAGAAGATGGATTTCTATTCCTTGTTCTGAGACGAACTTCTCAAATTTTTTAGCTTCTTCGTGTGGGCAGGCAATATCAATTACTCTGACATTAGAGGCAGTTGCTATTCTAAAACCATACTGCTCCTCGAGCTTTCCAGGACCTTGAGATTTTAAAAACGGCTCGACAATATCTCTGACAACCCTTTCTTCAGAGTATTGCTGTATGTCATAGACTAAAGAAACTCCATATCTAGAATTTCTTAATTTTCCTTCACAAAGCTCTTCTGGAGCAAGGGCATGCTGCAACACATGAAGAACCGCATGTTCTTCTGGAGAGTTCGTGATTCCTCTCCCAAGCTTCTCAGCAGCTCCCCTGAACAGATTTTCGAGTTTCTTTAAGTTAGATTCTTTTCCTTCATCCGATGGATTTAAGGTATCATCGATTGCCATGAGAGTATACTGGGGTTTTATTATCTTTTATCATGAGCAAGAAGTTTGAATGCCCAGACACCAAGGAGAAGCGCAATTACAAATGCTATTCCTGATGCCCAAATTGGGATCACAAGATCTCCTATTTGAGCAGGCCATTGATTGATTGTTCTCAGGAGTTGGAGAATTGCGATTGCGAAAAAAATAATTCCTGTGATGAGATAGTAGTTATTTTTCACCATATGCTTACTTCACCCGTGCTTCGATTTCCTTGATTTTTTCCTCTAACTTCAGGCGTTCGAGGAGTTCTTTATATCTGTTTCTGATGGTGACTTCTGTGATGCCTGCGACGTCTGCGACTTCTCTTTGTGTGCGCTTTTCATTGTTGAGGAGGGCTGCTACATATAAGGCTGCAGCTGCAATTCCTGCCGGGCCTCTGCCAGAGGTGAGTTCTGAGATTTCTGCTTTTTTGAGGAGCTTGATGGCATCATTCTGCGTCTTGGGAGAAAGATTGAGGATAGAAGCGAATCGCGAGGTGTAGTCCTTAGGAGAAGAAGGAGTCACCCTAATACCGAGCTTTCTGATGACGAAACGATAGGTCCTCCCAATTTCTTTTCTTTCTACATCAGAGGCATTGGCAATCTCATCAAGAGTTCTGGGGATATTATAAGAACGGCAAGCGGCATAAATGCAGGCTGCAATGACAGACTCCATACTCCTCCCTCTTACAAGACCACGCTGGAGGACAAAAGAGTAGACTCGGGAAGCTTCATCTCTTATGACAACAGGAAGATTGAGGAATGAGGCAACTCTCCTGAGTTCTGCCATTGCTAATCTTAGGTTTCTCTCAATAGACGTGGAGACTCTTTCCTGCCACTTCTTGAGACGGAGAAATTTTCTCGCTTGCCCACCTTCAAGCTTGTAGATGTCTGAGATTTCTCCGACATTGGTAGTAAGACCTTTATCGAATTTCTGCATGCTTAGGGGAGCGCCACCTCTGCCTCTTTTCTCTGATTTTTCACCTCTGCCTTGCATTTCTTGGCCAGTATCCACCATTCTTTCTTCAACAAGAAGACCACAATCATTGCAGATTACTTCACCTCTTTGCTCGTCGTAGACGAGGTTGATGCTATTGCATTCTGGGCAGCGTTTGATGAAGGCCATGGCGAGAAAAATTTTGAATTTTTTAGAAAGCTTTCTACGCGTAGAGACTAAGGGAAAGCTTTAAAAATCTTATGCTTCTCTACTATATAAAGCTTTCGGTGCTACTATTTAGAGGTTCCTTATTTTCTTTATTTTCCAGGCTAGGAATTTTTGAAAGGCATTTTAGAGGTTCCTTATGTCAAAATTGAAAACCACGCACTTCAGTGCGTGGTAGTAACTGTTGAGTTTTCAATTTTGAGCATCCTAAAAACGAGAGCCTGTCCCAAACCGCACCTTTCAAGGATGATATGAGAATTCTTAGAAAGAAATAAATCAAACAATAGCTTTCAATTTACT
>CAYJRI010000133.1:0-2950 GCA_964372435.1 Candidatus Woesearchaeota archaeon
TCCTTCTTATTCTTGAATCTGCTTGAGTAAAATAGCAGAATAAGTACGCAAAGCCGGTAAAAACGTCTCTCTGTTTGCTCGTCCCAAGATGAAAGACTTTTAAACTACGGTAATTTCTTGTAGATGAAGTCCCGTAGTACAGTGGTCAAGTATGCGAGGCTTTGGACCTCGTGACCCAGGTTCGAATCCTGGCGGGACTATGCATATTTTTGACAAATTGAAAGATCTAGGATTCGAACAGGTTCGCATACTTCAATTCGGTAGCGAGGGAGAATTGAAGTCCAAGAAAATTCGAAGAATTTTCTGAGCCTGGCGGGACTATCTTCGTGGAGAAAATTCAATGCAGTAACTCATATAATCGATAGGAATTGGATTTGGAGATGGGTGGGGTGAAGAGAGAATAGCATGTTACAAGAGTTACTCCCGGGAGGAGCTTGACTTATCCCCAAAAAGCTTTATAAATGAATAAAACTCCTCCTCTCAATTAAAAATGTCAAAACAAGAATCAAAACTCGAAAAGCCACTCTGGCTGAAGACTCCTCTTGAGGAAGTCGAAGTACTCATAGAAAAACTTGCAAAAGAAGGCCATACCACAGAAAAAATCGGCCTCATTCTTAGAGACCAATACGGTATTCCGACGACCAGAGTATATGGAAAAAAACTTGGAGACCTGCTCAGACAAAAAGACCTTTATAAAGACGCGAATATCTCAAATACTGAGAAGAAACTAGAAGTGATAAAGCAGCACCTCAAAAATCATTCTAAAGACAGAAAAAGCAAAAGAGTCCTCGAGATAAGAACAGCACGCACCAGAAAGCTCAAACTCTATGCATCACGAAAGGAAAAGAAAGCATTTTTGTAAATGCAAAAAATATTCCACCCCTCTCAAATCTCGAAAGTGGTAACATAACTTTTTAAAGAAAAATCCTCCTCTTTTGCAGGAGAAAAAAGGGGATGGACACACAAACAGCAATTAACAATCTTGCGAAGATCTTCTTGGAAAGATCGCAAGAAAAGCCAACCATGATCATTAGCCATCATGACACCGATGGCATCACTTCTGCTTCTATTATGGCAAAAGCACTTCAAAGACTCGACAGATCCTTTACACTTCATATTGTCAAAAATCTCGAGAAAGAATTCATTCCAACTCTTCCCAAAGACCATATTCTTTTCTTCCTTGACTTGGCGTCAGCAAGCTTAGAGGGGATAAAAAAAACAGGGGCAGAAGCTTTTATTCTAGACCATCACGAAATTCCAGACCACATTCCTGAAGGAATTCATGTCGTAAACCCTCATCTCTATGAAGCAGAAGCGGTAAGCGGCGCAGGCCTTTCTTACCTCTTTGCAAAAGCCCTCGATTCTGCAAATAACGATCTCGCCCCGCTCGCAGTCATAGGCATGGTAGGAGACATGCTCGACCAAAATGTGAGTAAGGTCAATCAGCTCATCCTCAATGATGCAGAAATTTCCATCAAGAGGGGTCTTCTCGTGTATCCAGCAACTCGCCCCCTGTACAAATCTCTTGAATTCTCCAGTATTTATATTCCAGGAGTTACAGGATCTTCACGAGGCGCCTCAGCCATGCTCAAAGAAATAGGAATTCCTGAAGAAAAATCACTTATGGATCTCAATGAAGAGGAAATGTCAAAACTCGTTACAGCTGTCCTTCTGCGAAGAATGAAGAAAGATGATTCCTCAACAATCATCGGAAATATCTACCTCGTAAAGTATTTCAATAAGCTTGAAGATGCTCGGGAAATTTCAGCCATGATCAATGCATGCTCTCGCCTTGAAAACAGCCACATCGCTCTCCAACTCTGTCTCGGGAGTAAACGAGCAAAAGAGAAGGCAGAAGAGATTTACGCAGGCTATAAACAGCATATCATGTCTGCCTTGAGATACGTAAATCAAATAAAGAAAATCGAAGGGAAAGAATATGTTATTATCAATGCCAAAGAAGACATCAAAGATACCATCATAGGCACGATAGCATCCATCCTCTCTTCTTCTCCCATCTATGAAGAAGGCACTATTATCATTGCCATGGCCTACAACAAAGAAAAAATAAAGGTCTCTGCTCGAATTTCAGGTAGGAAAGGAAGAAATCTCCGGGAATTATTAGCCTCAGTCATCAAAGAAGTCGGGGGAGAGTGTGGTGGACACCACCTAGCAGCAGGCTGCCTCATCCCGCGAGAGAAAGAGCAAGAATTCATGGAAAAACTCAGGCAAAAATTAGAAGTTGAGATGGTGAAGGTATAAAGAATTGCCCGTTCTTCTATATCATACTCTTGTACCTACCCCTTGCCTCAACCTTCTTCAACTGCTTCAACACAGCTTCAGCATGCGTGCTTTCTTTATATCCCTCAAGCACCTTCTCAAAGAGTTTATTCCAATGCAGAAAATGCTTTGCCTCCAAAGCCTGCCTCAAGAGATGCAAATCAACTGCTTTATCCTCAATTCTCTTTGATGAGAATGCAAGCCCAAAATCAATGAAATAAATCTTGCCTTCATTCTCGGTATAAATCATATTTGAGGTTGTGAGATCTCCATGAATAATGTCAAGATCATGCATTGTTGCAATCTGCTTTCCTATCTCCAAGCATATCTCCTCTTTCTTCTCCAAAGTGTCAAGCCAATCTGACAATCTCTTCCCATCAATAAATTCCATATCAATTTCTTTCTTTTCCTCGTCAACCCTGAGGATTCGCGGAACATGAATATTTTTATAAAGCTTAGTCATCAACTTCGCTTCACTTCTTGTCCTTAATTTTCTCAATTTCTCATCAATTTCAGGAATCCTGTAACCTTTCTTAACTCTCTGCTTCACAACAACTTCCTTCTTTCCTTCTTTCTCTTCAGTGATGATTGCCTCAGCTCCTCGTGCTAGAATTTTCATTAGTTTTATAAACCAGGCTTTCTTATAAAGATTATGGGGTGGAGTATTTTT
>CAYJRI010000134.1:0-2880 GCA_964372435.1 Candidatus Woesearchaeota archaeon
CTGTACTCGTATTGGTAGCATTCAACCTCAAGGTTGCAGCAGCTCCGACATAGAACGTGGTTCCATTCAATGTAGGTGGCTTCATGAACTCAGGAGTGCCAGGAGGTATACTCATCGGATAATAGAGCATAGAAGGGAACGGCGGGAGCACATTTCCAACCTTATTAGCATTTCCACCATCTGAGGCATTTCTATAAACAATTCTGAAGGTATACAGCTGATTACTTCCATTAATGCTCGCAAGAGTAAAGCTTCCATTCCCATCACTCAAAACAGAACCAACAGCTGTCTCTGTCGGCGGGCCTCCTGGAGTTTCACTAAATTGGTAAATAGTAACATTCGCCCCACTCACATTACTTCCTGTTTCATTCTTCACATACCCAGAAAATGCAAAATTAACAACAAAGGTTTGTGTTGATTCTTGAGAAGCTCCATCTGCCCTCGTGACATTCACTACCAATGTTGCTGTCCCAGCTGTGTCAGCAGTAACATTGAAGAGGAAATTTCTTGTTGACTGCTGGGGAAATCCTGTCGTAGAGGTATTCCAAATCAAAAGGGAGGAGGTATTGGTAAAGGGAGATCCTTCTGTCGCAGTTGTTCTATTGGAACCAGAAACAAAACTCAAGCCTGATTCACCTTGAACAAGGGCAAGAGCAACTAAGGTGATATTTGTATTTGCTCCCGAAGGTGCTGTTATTGAGAGGTTGATAGGCGTATTTTCAGTTCTGTTGAGATAGATAATATTCTGCGAGACACTGAAGGGGGTTGTACTATTGACAGTCACTGAGAAATTTGTATAATTCGTACCTCCTGCAGTATACACTGTAGCGATCGTAAAATTGTAAGTTCCAGGAGTATTTGCACTTGCATTAAACCAAAAATACTGAGAGGTCTGGTTCAGAACAAGATGAGAGCTACCGTTGGTATTATTTGTCCATGAGAGCACAGTAGTTGTATTAGTAAAGGATGCGTTCTTCGATGCAGAAGCAGTACCATTCGTGTAGGTAAACCCGCTAGGCAAAGTGATATTTACCTGCGTAATATTATTACCAGCCCCTGTATTATTAATAGTAAAGTTGTAGAAAAACTGCACGTCTTCATTCACATTGAAACTTGATGCACCTGCAGAGGTTGTTACATTTGTGTTTGCAAAAACATTAAAAGAATACGATACCAAAAAGCTGAGAAGAAAAATGGAAATGATCAGGAAAACAACTCTTACCTTTCCAGACTTATAAAAAAAGTCTACATTGAACAAGCTAAACTCTTTTTTCATCCTCATTCTTAACACCTTTTTCTGCTTTATCTACAGATGCCTTATTTAAAAACCTTTCTCTAGCTCCACGGTTGATGAAACAAAGCGACCATCAATAAAACAAGTTAAAATTCTCGTTTAATTAAATATCAAAGAGCAATATACTTTATATACAAAAAATTATAAGAGTCTGAAATAATACCTCACAAAACGGTTATCACTAATAGGAAGAGGTTCAGATGGAGGTGGTGATGTTGTTGGAGGAGGAACAGGTTCTGTTGTTGACGGAGGAATAGGCCCGGTTATCGGAGGTTGCTCTGTCTTAGGTTGTTCCACGGGCTGCTGAGACGTTATGCACTCACAACTACTACCTCCCTCTCTGCATCCCGGATAGCTCCCTTCAGAACATCGTACGGTACTGCAATCACATCCAGGAACAGGTTGTGGTGGCTGATCTCGATGATAATCTCCAGGCTGACCTGAAGGTTGCTGGAACTTATCTCCATATTTCTCTCTCATAATCTTTTCACATGCATCTCTCGTGCGTGCACCGGCCTGCTCACATTCAGGTGGGAAACCTCTCCCATCGCCTTGCTCTCCAGGACCTCCTTGTCCTGGGAAACCACCTTGTTGCGCAGCATTATAAAACTCTTCCAAGCATTTCAATTTCTCTTGAACATCCTGGATATCCTTGCAGTTCCTTCCAAAAGCAGGTGGTCCGCGGCCTCCAGGTCCTCTCCCTCTTTCACCATCTTCACCTTGAATCTTCCTCATAATCTCCTCGCATTTTCTCCCATCTCTCGGAGAATCTCCTGTCAAGCCTGCATCAACACATTCTTGAGGGGCATTTTGCTTGAACATAAACTTTCCGCATTCTTTGAAGTCCTTAATCCCGGCATCAATGCACTCTTGAGGGGCATTTGCCTTAAACATAATTTCCTCGCATTGCTCTCTGGATTTCCGCTCATTACTAATATCAAGTTCACCTTCCTTCAAAGCCTTCACACATTCTTCAGGAGCATTTGCCTCAAACATCACCTTCATACATTTTTTCCGAGCATCCCTGTCCTTAAAGTTAATTCCAGCTTCCCTGCATTCAGGAGGCATATGATTTTCAATTTCAGCATCGCCAAATTCTTCCTCTACCCTTTCCATAACATACTGCAAATGCTCCGGTAAAAGGTCATCCATATTTTCAGTGTCTTTATCCATCTGCTCACAAGCACTCTCATCACCTTGCTGGCATTTCGCAGCCAAAGGTGCTACCACCTTGCATTTCTCGGCAAAAGCAGGCACAGAAATTTCCTCACACTTGCAAGTTGCAGGATCTCTAAAGCAATTAGACAGGACTCTAAAGAATTTCTCAGCCTCTTGCTCTTGTTCCTTAGTCAGCTTTTTATCCAATCTCCTCTGCCAGCGAGGCACATCATCTCCCTCCTTAATCTTACAGACTTGCTCATATTGTATAGGATCCAACTTAGACAAGGTCTCGCATAATTGCTTAATCTTATTCGCAACTTTCGCAGCAGCTGCAATTCTTCCCTCACTTTCAATAATCTCATTAAAATCCTCCTTATCCTCATCAGGAATGCTTCCTTCAATTTCCTCGATCGTCTTCTTAATAG
>CAYJRI010000135.1:0-426 GCA_964372435.1 Candidatus Woesearchaeota archaeon
TGCCTGTCACAAACCCAACCCTTTAGGGTTGGGTGGCATGTGTTTTTCTGATTTTGCTGAGAGCTTCAAGATCGCTTCTGCGAGATCGCCTGTTTCTTTTAAAGCCTTCCGGGCTTCTTCTTCAGTACAGTTTGTCTGTTGGATGATGGTTGAGATGTCTTCTTTTGAGAATTGAGCAACTGTAGCTTCTTCTCTGACTTCTCCTGAGACTTGGAAGCTTTCATTGCCTTGCATATTGATTTTTTGGACAGAGGCTGGCTCTATGATAAGATTCTTTTCAGGAGTTTCAATCACTACTCTGAGAGCATTGATTTCTTCTTGCTTGATGCCCATTTGGCGCATCATTGCCTGCATTTTTTTAGGATCAAGGTTGAACATTTTTTACTTCCTTTGAATTGGAAAGAAGATTTTAGGATCAAGGTTGAA
>CAYJRI010000135.1:526-2833 GCA_964372435.1 Candidatus Woesearchaeota archaeon
CATTTTTTACTTCTCTTCATTGATGAAGGTCTTTAAGATGATTACTGTTGAACATTTTTTACTTCTCTTCATTGATGAAGGTCTTTAAGATGATTACTGTTGAACATCTTATGCAATGGGAAAAAAGAGATTCAGAACAACAACCAATGCTATCACCAGAGCGATCAAGGCGAGGACATGCATGGGTTCAAGCTTGAATTTGCTTTGATATTCTTCATTGTAGCGCATTAAACCGCCGAAACTTGCGGGCATATGAATTTGCTCTGCCATTTTTACCTTATTTTATTTTTGTAGAGGTTTATTTATTGGCATTTCTGCCATTTTTACCTTATTTTATTTTTGTAGAGGTTTATTTATTGGCATTTCTGCCATTTCTGGAAAAAAGAAAAGAATGTTTATAAAGTTAATTGTCTGCTTCTGGCCATGAAAAAAGCATTTTTTAATGTGAAGCTGGTGCTGGCTGTTCTGTTGCTGCTCTTTTTGCTATGGTTTGTTTTTGGATTTTTGATGAAGAAGCTGCCTTTTTGATTACGGCTTGTGAGTTTCTTTCTCTTGTAATTTTTCGAGGAATTTCTCTTTCTCTTTTCCAGGGACTTCTTTTCCGAGGAGGACAAAGTAGCGGTTGATTTTGCTCCAGTATTTTTTAGGAGCTATTTTTCTTAGCGCTTTCTCGGTTTTTTCAGGAGATTTTGTTTTTACTATTCTGAATGTGTTCATAATGCGGTGAACATGGGTGTCGACGCAAATAGCGTCTTTTTTGTGGACTTCGCAGAGGATAAGGTTGGCTGTTTTGAGACCAACTCCCGGGATTTTTTTAAGTTCTTCTAAATTCTTCGGGACTTTACCCTGATGATGTTGCAGGAGGTACTTGGCTGCTTCTCTGATGTGTTTTGTTTTGGTTTTGTTGTAGTTAATGCTTTTGATTAATTTAAAGATATCTTTTGGATTTGCTTTTGAGAGGGCTAGGATGGTTATGTAGTGCTTGAAGAGGTTTTCTGCGATAGGGATGGTGATTTCATCTCTTGATTGGGCTGATAAAATGGTGGCGATAAGGGTTTGCCAATGCTCTGGCCATGCGTCTCCTGCCAACCTCTTTGTTGATTTTTTGTATTTCTTTTCTGCGAGTTGGAAGAGGTGGAGGAAGGTGCTGGTTCTGAGGCTCATGAATTTAAGAGACGGATAACCTTAAAAAACCTTCTTAGGTAGGTTGTATATGGCAAGTGATTTTCTTGGTGAGAAGAACTGGAACCTTAAGATAGAGAAACAGATTGCAGAGAACTGGAGGAAGAAGGGATTTCCTTTTGATAAAAAAGGGAAGAAATTCTTTTCTATTGATACACCTCCGCCTTATGTCAATTCTCCTGTTCACATGGGGCATGCTGTTACCTACAGTTATATGGACTTTTTTGCCCGATATAAGCGAATGAAGGGCTTCTCTGTGTTATTTCCTTTGGGGCTGGATAGGAATGGATTGTCTATTGAAATGGCTGCGCAGAAGAAGTTTGGCGTGGATCCTGGAAAGATTGGAAGGGAGAGGTTTATTGAGTATTGCAAAAAAATCTTGGAAGATGCTTCAACACAGTCTGTTGATAGTTTTGCACGTTTGGGGATTAGTTTTAATTCTTTTGAGCAGGGCGAAGGGCTTGGAGAGATTTATTTGACTGATTCTAGGGAATATAGAACATTGACGCAGGCTACATTTTATGATCTTTGGGAAAAGGGTTTGGTGTATGAGGATAAGAAAGTTTCGAATTATTGTCCTGGGTGCAAGACAACGCTGGCTGATGCTGAAGTTATTTATCAGGAGAAGCAGGCGAAATTAGTGCATGTAAAGTTCCAGACAACTTCTCGGAAAGAACTTGTGATTGCGACGACAAGGCCTGAACTGCTTGGCGCATGTGCTGCTATTATCTATCATCCTGATGATGAGAGATATCTTCATTTTAAGAAAGAGAAAGTTAAGGTTGTTATTCCTCTTTACAACAGGGAGGTGCCTTTGATTGCGCATCCTTCTGCTGTCAAGGAGTTTGGATCTGGGTTGGTGATGATGTGCTCTTTTGGAGATTTGACTGATATTCGATTTTTTAGAGAGCAGAAATTGAAGCCAGAGATTTTGATTGGGCAGGATGGGAAACTGAATGAGAAATCTGGATTTTTGAAAGGCTTTTTTGTGAAGGAAGCGAGGGAGAAAATTTATGAGATGCTAAAAGAGAAGAAGCTGATTGTAAAAGAGGAGATTATTCAGAATAGAGCTCCTGTCTGCGAGAGAAGCAAGGATGCTGTTGAGTTTATTGAGTTGGAAGAGTA
>CAYJRI010000136.1:0-2814 GCA_964372435.1 Candidatus Woesearchaeota archaeon
TCCATATGCGTCACCAAGGGAACAGTTCTCTGTGCCTCGCTCATTTTCTCTGCAATCACCTTCCGAATCCCCTTCAAGGGAATTCGATCAATATATCCATACATATCATACTTTTTCTTCACAAGAGGTGCAGATAGTTTTTCCTGTCCAGCCCTCTTTGCAAAGTCCTCTTCTCTTACAACACCTTTATACTTGCTCAAATCAACTCCCAATTCCTCAGCGATCCTGCGAGTGCGAGGCATTGCCAGAGTCTCTCCTTCAGGAGCCACTTCTAATTCCCCAACAACCCCATAGGCTTTTCCAGGTTTCCCCTTTATTATTTCTTCTTTTTTCTCTTCCTTTGCAGATTTTCTAGGAACATACTTCTCACCTTTCTTCCCAAGAACAAGCATAACCTCGCCAACCTTGACTTTTTCTCCAGCCTTCACCAAAATCTTCAGAACATGCCCAGCCTGAGGACTAGGAATCTCAACAACAGCCTTGTCAGTCTCAATCTCACCAAGAACTTGATCAGCCTTAACTTCATCTCCTTCCTTCACATGCCACTTTACAATTTCCCCTTCTTTAATACCCTCACCGACATCGGGAAATTTGAATTCATATACCATCTTCCAACTCCTCATCTTTGTCTTCTTCAGCATACAACTCCATATCATAGGGTGTTGATGTTAAATAACAAATGCCAAACTCCTTCATTCCTATACTGAGATTTTTAGGATTAGTATAAAATTTCTTGTACAATTTCTTAGCCAATTGTATTTCAGAATGAGTAAAATCCTTTTTTATAACAGAACCATCAGGAAGATTTTTTTCAAATGCCTGAATTAAAGCTTTTTCACGAACTTCTGATTTCTGCCTGAGCCACACATTTCCATCCTCTAAGATTTTTAATTCCTCTTGAGAAGCTTGTAATGCTTGAGGCATATGTTCATAATCATCATTATCAACCAAAGTAGTGCCATGATGCAAAATGAGATTCTTGAACCGCCGTTGAGCATCAAAAACAAATCCCTTCCCATTCATGCGTAGGATAGGATGTTCGTTCTTCATTACTAAATTCGGAGAAAATCCAACATCTTGCAAAGCTCCAATGATACTCAAATTCACTTTTCTCAGAAATTCTTTAGAATACCCAACTCCTGTAATCATTGAATACTGTAAATCATTTCTTCCTAAATAAACACTTCCTCCCCCTGTTGTTCGCATAGTAACATCGACATTATAATCTTTGCAATAATCATAATCAATTTCTGAAATCTTTTGCATATATCCTAAAACAACACTTGGTTTAGAAAAAGAATATAACTTAACAATGGGCTGCACTTCTCTTCCTGCTAACACATCTTGCTTTGCTCGTAAAAATAATGCTTCTTCTAAAGCTAAATTCCATGCAACATCTGTTCTCTGATGCGGGACAATTCTGATTTTCATTTCTTCCTCCTTTTCAGAGATTTAATTTTACCAATGATGAAGCCGATAAATGCTCCTATGAAGAAAAAAATAATCAGGCTTGTAATATGCATACCTATTTCGAATACAAAATAAGGAATTTTAGGATTATAAACAATACTGTCTAGAAAATAAGGGTAAGGGCTAATTCTAAAAATAGTATCCCAAAAAAGAATGCCGGCACCAAATGAAGGTATGAGTGAGCATAAGATACCAGTCTCATCACGATACCTTAGATTACAAGCGATATATGAGATAGTGAACACAAAGAATATTATTACTCCAATTATCCCTCCTCTCACCCAATACGGCCACCTTTTCCATCCCATCTTAACAATATCAAAACCTCATTACCTCCCTTATAGCTTTAATAACCCTATTTTCATCGGGTATATAATACTTTTCCATTTTTCCAAGAGGAATCGTAACATCAAATCCCGTCACGCGAACCACAGGAGCCTTTAAATGAAGTATTGCCTCTTCATAAATTTGCATTCCTAATTCAGCTCCAAAACCACAACTTCGAGCAGCCTCGTGCACAATCACACATTTCTTCGTCTTCTTCACAGAATTGACAACAGTCTCGATATCCAGAGGGCTTATCGTCTGTAAATCAATAATCTCCAAGTCAACATCAATCTGATTTTGAACATCAATCAATGTCTTAATCATACCGCCCCATCCCACAACAGTAACTTGATTGCCCTCTTTCAGCACACGCGCCTTTCCCAGAGGAATCGTATAAGGCTCTTCTGGAATAATTTCTCGAATAGACCGATACGCTCGCATCGGTTCTAAGAAAAGAACAGGATCAGGATCTCGTATTGCTGATGCGAGAAGACCTTTTGCATTATACGGAGTAGATGGTATTACAACCTTTAATCCTGGAACATGAGCATACACTGCCTCCAAACTTTCAGAATGGTGTTCCAAAGCTTTCACTCCACCACCATTTGGAGATCGAATGACCATGGGGCATGCAAATTTCCCGCGTGACCTCCACCGCATGCGTGAGGCATGATTGATGATCTGATCAAACGCAGGCGGAATGAATCCAGAAAATTGAATCTCAGCAACTGGTTTCCAGCCAGCAATTGATAATCCAATTGAAGTGCCAACAATAGCACTCTCAGCTAAAGGTGTATCAATCACCCTATCCTCGCCAAATCTCTTGAGGAGGCCATCAGTAACTCGAAAGACGCCTCCATCCATTCCCACATCTTCTCCAAGTACAAGGACAGAGTCATCTCTTTGCATTTCTTGTCTCAATGCAAGATTCAATGCCTCAACCATTACCATCGCTTTCTTAGCCATCTTCAACCCTACAACAACAACGCTTGCTTTTTCAATGCAGGCGTCATTTCC
>CAYJRI010000137.1:0-2814 GCA_964372435.1 Candidatus Woesearchaeota archaeon
TCCCCAATTTTTCTTTTCACTTATCTTCTTTATTTACCAACATGTTCCACGCCCTTTTCCTTTTTTCTCTCTTTCCGGCGCAACATTCTCCTAATAACAACAAACCAAATAATATTAACAACAATCAGCACCACAACAGCCCCAATCAACAAATTCTGAACACTAAACCTGCCTTTCTCACGAGTGATAACTCTTCCCGTCGCCCCGATAATCAAAATCTCATCCTGCCCTACCTGAATCTTCACCGGCCGTTCCAGCAATTTTCCATAATTCAGAATAATCTTCCCATCATAATTTCCTTCTCTTACTCCAACAGTATCCCAATATGCAACCATCTCTGCCTTGCTCAAACCCGGAATTGCATAGTTCGCTGATTTAAAATCAGCCATCACTTCATTCTCCTTATTGTAGACAACAATTTGGAGATAGACGTCTTTCAACTCCTGGCCCCACTTATTCTCAACAAGAGCATTAAACTTTGCAATCCCCCCCAACTGAAAGTCCTTAACATAAATCTCCAACAATTCCAACACCAACTCTCCAACACTAAACTCTTTCTCAGCATACACCACTTCATTATCATAGAATACAGAAACCTTTGCCTTATAGCTCCCTGGACTACCTTTCCACTTCGCAAACAGCTCTTTCCTCTCTAGAGATTTGATGCTAGTTTCATCAGACTCTAGGGTAGCAACCTTCACATCTCCAGAATAAATATCAACAATTGCCTTCACAGAACCAATATCTAATTTCCCTCTGCTAATAACAGGAATAAAAAAGAGAGTCTCTTCCCCTGGAATGATGTTCACATCAACCTCAACATATTTCCCTGGATACGGAACATAGACATGAACCTGGTGAATGACAGCAAGCGTAGCACCTACAAATGTTCCTCTACTCCTAAATTCTTTAGGGAATTCCAAAACAACAATCTCCCCCTCATGAAGCCCAGGCTTCTCAAATCTCTCGGGTAACTCCACGAGGTAAGAAAAAGACTTGCTCTCCTCACGAGAAGAGAACTCAGCATACACCTCATGCAAAGCAATCGATTGATTCAACTCTCCCCTCACAGTGAAGAGAACAGCCATCTCCTTATGCTCAGAATTAATAACAGAAAAAGAAATTTCCTTCTTAAGATGAGGCTCAAAATTCATGGTGGTTCTTCCCGGAGTAATACCAAGAGCATCCACTTCAGAAAAGAGGAGGAAGAAAAGAATTCCTAGAACCATGGTTCTCTTGAAATATAATTCTCTCACGATCATGCCTGCCTCCCCTCAAAAACATCATCTGACTTCTGATATACTTTTTTCATGATCATGCCTGCCTCCCCTCAAAAACATCATCTGACTTCTGATATACTTTTTTCATGATCATGCTTGCCTCCCCTCAAAAACATCATCTGACTTCTGAAATTCCGATGATGTCTTCGGCTCAAGAATTTGAGTCTCTTCTCCATGCACAACAGAAGCATCAACATTTCCTTGATTCACTACAGCATAAACCTCGCCCTGATCACGTAAGGACAATACCAAACTCGTAGTAATCGTAAAATTTCTCATTTCACTCTCCCCTAAAAAAGAGATAGCCTTCCAGTAATAAGTACCAGGAGCTAAAACCACCTCCTCACCTTTCTCAATAAAAAAAGAATCTTTAAAAGAAGCGCTCTTTGAAAGCATAAGAGTCTCTGCATGCTCAACCTCAAAATTGAAATCAAAATCATCAATCACTAAACCTGAAGACGGTGAAACCAGCCTCGGCTGTAAAGAGAAATACAGATACCCAAGAACAAAAGCAATAAAAAACATCTCAGAGAGAAGAACAGCTTTTTGAAAGTGCGTCTTCTTTCTA
This sequence comes from Candidatus Woesearchaeota archaeon, assembly GCA_964372435.1. Taxonomy (GTDB): domain Archaea; phylum Nanobdellota; class Nanobdellia; order Pacearchaeales; family GW2011-AR1; genus CAYJRI01. The sequence goes on from CAYJRI010000137.1 coordinate 1,849, forward strand.
AAATATTTTTCCTTTTTCCTTCTCATGTTACCACGAACTCCCCATTTTTGATTCAAATACCATGAAAGATGATCTATTCCCAGAAGGCTCAGATACAGGAGGAGTAACCTGAATATCAATCTTTGCAGTATCTGAAACATCAGTCCAATTCAGGAACACAATCGACAAAGCTGGCAACAACTCGACATTCACAAATGATGTATTCGACCTTGCATCAAACGACCCTGCCTCATGCACTCTGATACGATACTGATAACTCAAGGATGGCATCGCAGCCAAACTAAAGAGAGCAGTCGCATTAATACTCACATTCAGCACAACATTCCCATCATTCTGAAGCACAAAAGGTGCAGGCGTACCGTCGGAAGTATTCTCAGTCGTACCTCCCGTCACAATCCCAAAATCAATACTTTCAGGATTCAAGCTCGTCTGGACAAGAGCCTGAATATTCAGCCTCCTTGGAATACTCCAGTTCCCATACTCAAAACCATCGTGAGCCCGCACACTCCAGTTATAATAAAACCCATCATCTGCCAAATACAACAGATACCTTGTGATATTGAAAGATATTCCTGAAACATTCTCTAACCTATTATCAACCGAACACCCAGGACCAGCATTATGATAACAAGTAAAATTCAATTGATAGGTCAAGGCATCATTATCAAGATCGCTCCCGCTCCACGTGAAGTTAGGCGTCCGATTTGTCGTAGCAAAACCATCAGGAGGATAAATAAGAGAAACATTTGGCAGATTATTCCCTCTCCTCAAAAACCTTGTTTCAGTCCTGTTCACATTCCCATCCAAATCCTTAACCAAAGCATAATAAGTATAAGTGCCGTTGGTAATATTTGTCTGATTCACATTCAAGTACCACTGAGTCTGATTATACTTGTAAAGATTGGAATAATATTGCTCTCTTATCTCATCTGCTGATAATGATCGGTTCCATACTCTTACTTCATC
>CAYJRI010000138.1:0-2812 GCA_964372435.1 Candidatus Woesearchaeota archaeon
TGAATGAGATTGGTAGAGGACCAAGTTCTAGATTTGGAAGATTGAAGAAAGAAAGGGAGTATTTTAGATAGTTCAATTAGAAATCTTTATATCTTTATTCATTGTAAGAGTATCATGAAAACCTATACTGAGTACCTCCAGATTGAGACCAAGAAAAGAATTGATTTCTTGAGAATCACTGATGAGATTGAGAAGATTGTGAAAAAAAGCGGTGTGAAGGAAGGAATCGTGCTTATCAATCCCATGCATATTACCTCCTCGATTTTTATCAATGATGCAGAAGAAGGGCTGCTGCACGATTTCGAGAAGTGGCTGGAGAAGTTGGCTCCAAAAGACGTGCGTCTTTATCGGCATAATTTGACTGGCGAGGATAATGCATATGCTCATTTGTGGAGGACAGTTATGGGCAGGGAATCTCTGGTAGCTATTACCAAAGGAAAACTTGATCTTGGAACCTGGGAGCAAATCTACTATGGAGAGTTTGATGGACAAAGAAAGAAAAGGATTTTGGTGAAGGCACTAGGAGAGTAAACTATAGGTGTTTGCTTTGAGCGTTGCTGTATCAAGCTTGATAATGCTCCCATTGCTGATCTCGGTCCAATTTCCTGGAAAAGATGGAAGTATTTCTGAGGAAATAATGACCTTATCAGGCTCCTGCAGGATTTTCAGTGCATAATAGAGCGGGTCTTCTTGATAAAGGCAGATCGCGTAGAGTATTCTGCCGTTGAAAAGAAATGAGTTCAGCGCTGTGTAATTTTTTAAATTGTTCACTGCTGTCGTAATGCTCTCAATGTCTTGCTTCTCATTTAAGTTTTCCAGAAGGTAATAAAAAAAGTTTTCAGAGTCAGTATCTCCTTCCATCTGAGGATAGCTTGGAAATTTATCCCTGATTGTTCCGTTGTGACAAAAAAACCAGTCTCCTCCTTTGAAGGAAGTTTGGAAAGGATGAGTATTTTCGATCCGGATATTGCTCACAGAGGCCTTTCTTGCATGGAGTATGCAAACTTGCATTTTTTTCAGATTGTTTATTTCAGGATCTTGCCAGCAGGGTATGGCATTTCGTATGCGCTGATAGGTATCGCCAACTTTGTACACTGCTCCCCATCCTGAATCATGCTGGAGCGAGGATTTCTTTCTATTAGTCTCGTTGAGTTCAAGATTGCCTTGCGCCATCTCAAGAAAATCATTGAGTAAGGCTGGACTCTCGACATTTCCAAAGGATGCAATCATTCTGCACATACCATTTTATGTAAAACACAGCATTTAAATTTTTTGGAGAGTATTTCATATTCAATAGATCCTTTGATAGAAATTATCTTCCATCTACGTCGGTGATATGCAAAAAGATATGTTCGTATTCATTTGTTAGAGATTGTAGAGAAAATAAACAATTACCTTAATAACTTTCAAGAATTATTAGACACACTCAATTTTTTGTATTTCTCTGTTGCATCAAACTTGGAGATCAACCTATTTTTTCTCGTTGATCATTCCTGAGGTATTTGAAGCCATCGGTGGTTTTTTAAACTGAAACATTATAAACATGTATGGGAAAACGCTTGGGTTTCACCATGGTGATCGTTGCATTGGTCGTCGTTATTATTGGGGCAATTTTTTTTGTGCTCCAATGGCAGAAAATCTCTTCCATTGAAACTTTTGAGGAATGTGCTGCAGCAGGCTATCCTGTTTTGAAAAGTTATCCTGCTCAGTGCAGGACCCCTGATGGAAGAATCTTTGGACAAAGGATTCCTCAGACAGAGAGGCAAGTTGCGTTTACTGAGTTGAAAAAAGGTTTTTTTAGCGAGATTATGCAAAAACAACAGCGCGTTATTCGAACTACTGAAGAGTGGAGCGATCTCTGGACAGAGCTGTTTCCAACAGAGATGATCACTCCTCTGCCTCTCGGAGACACTATGGTCATTGCGGTGTTTATGGGACAACGAGGCGGGGGCTATGCAACAGAAATCACCAAGATTATTGAGGATGGAAATCTTCATGTCTATGTGAAGGAGATATCTCCTGGGAAGGGATGTGTTGTTATTCAGGCCATTACTCAGCCCTATCATGTTGTTCAACTTCAGAAGAGTGATAAAGATGTTGAGTTTATCTTTGAAGAAGAGAGAAGGGATTGCTAAAGTTTAAATAACAATCTTCTTTCTAGTGGCATGGCAAGGAATAGAGTTGATGAGATCACAGCGATTGCAAGCAAGCGAGGCATTTTCTTTCCAACTGCTGAGATCTATGGAAGAAAAGCAGGATTTTTTACCTATGGGCATATTGGGAAACTTCTCAAGAATCACTGGGAGGCTCTTTGGAAGGCGTATTTCTTAGGGTTGCGTGAGAATTTTTATGAGATTCAGAGCAATAACATTCTCCCTGAGGAGGTTTTTAAAGCTTCAGGGCATGTTGAAAACTTCAATGATCCTATGAGTGAGTGCAAAAAATGCCATTCACGATATCGGGTAGATCATCTCTTGGAAGATGCTGGAGTTGGGGTTGAAGGCTTGTCCCTTGATGAGATGAATCTTGAGTTGAAAAAAAATAAAATAAAATGCCCTAAATGTGGCGGTGCATTGGCTGAAGGGAAGATGTTCAATATGATGTTTAAAGTTGATGTGGGTTTTGCAGGGGAGAAAGGCTACCTCGGTCCTGAAACAGCCCAAGGAGCTTATATCTCTTTTAAGAATATGTTCCAAGCTACTCGTGGAAAATTACCTTTGGGTTTAGCAATCATTGATAAAGCATATAGAAATGAAATCTCGCCACGACAGCTCTTTTTTCGCCTTCGTGAGTTTACGCAGGCTGAGTTGCA
>CAYJRI010000139.1:0-2778 GCA_964372435.1 Candidatus Woesearchaeota archaeon
TATAATATGTATTACATCCTCTTCTCCACCTTCACCGCCGTCGGCGCCTCACCACCATGCCAAGTGAACCTTGGCCTAACACGCATCGGATAGATCCTTTCAGAATTATCATCCAGGATGATAGCAGATCCTTTAAGATTCGGCAGATCATCTAAATACCTCTTAATACTTTCAAGAAGATATGATTGCATCATCTCATTCAATCCTTCAAGATCAGGTTTCGCAGTCACCCTATGCGAAATAATAATATCGCTCTGCGTGAGAGCATCTCTATGCAAGGCACCAGGCTGCTGCGTCGCCATCACTAAGCTGATCCCCGGTTGCCTTCCCTCACGAAGGAGCTGGACAAGAGCATCAGTGGCAGCTGTCTTCTCCCCCTTCCCGATAAATTCATGCACCTCATCAATAAACAACCAAATCAAAGGAATTTCCCTTTGTTGCTTAAACGAAAGATACTCTGCACCATGATGCACCGCCTCAATCTCCTCCCTCTTCCTTTCAGTCATCCTCTCCTGAAATAATTTCCTGCAAACAATTCCTATAACTAAAGCACGAATATTAAAAACACCAACAGAACTGTAAGGAGAAAGATCAAGAATCGTCGTCGATCCAGCAGTAATCAACTCCAAAATTTCAGTTCCCTTTTCCCCTTTTTTCGCAAAAATACCCCATGTTTTAGCGGCATAAAAAAGACTCTTAGCCGCCTCTTTCACCTCTTCCAAAGCTCTTACTTTACCAAGAGCGTCAATAATTTCTTCAATACCATAATCTCCCTCCAACTCTTCAATCACTCTCTCGATAAGAACTGCGACAGGATCAATTAAATTCAAATTAAAAGTAATCAACCAGTCATCAATTCCTATATCATTCACTTTGAGAGCAAATGATTTGTCAACAGGAATTCCCTTCTCCCCATATCCTTCAAAATGTCCAAAGGGCACAAAAACCTTGCAAGGCAAATTCTTCGCCTTAATTCCCCACTCCTGAAGAAGCTCTTTCTCCTTCTCATTTTTGAACTTCATCGTCCAGAAAATACCCATCGTATCAAATATCAAACTCCCGATATTTTCTTTCTCTTCTCCTTTCAAATTCGCAAGCTCCTCTGCAATTGCTCCAAGCGAGTACGACTTTCCGCTCCCGCGCTTCCCTGCAACAAGAATCACATGGCTCCGAGCAACATCAAGAAGTATACTATTGGAGAGAGAAGTGTAATTCCCCATCTTCACAAATCCTTTTCCCAAAAAAACCAAACCTTTCTCACCAAACCTCTTTTTATCAGCATCGTCCCTGCCGATAACAATATCATAGGGCATAGGTTATACTATCCTTGCTACTTTTTAAGGTTATGCACGCGAACTCAAGCGAATAAAATAGAGCTCACCAAGTATCTCCGCAGGGAATTTTAGATTGCTACTCTCAAAAAGAATTAACTTTTACTGCAGCTTTAAGCGAACCATCACCGACGATGGAGAGTTTTTGTCAATTACTTCTTTTTTTTGGCAATATTTTTTGCATTTGCGGAGATACTGTCACCACCAAAATCTTTAAAACAACAGGTTACAAACAAATATCGAACTCAAAAATGGAAAGAATCCACTTCGAAGATCAAATCGCAAGAAACAAGCTAAAATCCATCATCTTAATCACAATCATCATTATTGTCTTCATTATTCTTGGTTACATCATCTCCTTCACCCTAGATCCTTCTTATTTCTTCATCATCATGATCTTCAGCATTATTATCTCCTTACTTTATGTCTGGATTGGATATTATTATTCAGATAAAATTGCCATCGCATCTGTAGGCGCAAAGCCAGCTGACCCTGCTCTCTATAGGCAGTATTATCATTCAGTTGAAGGACTTACTCTTGCGTCAGGCCTGCCTATGCCAAAGCTTTATGTCATGAACAACCCTTCAATCAATGCCTTTGCAACAGGAAGAAGTCCAGAAAAAGGAGTTGTCTGTGTAACCACAGGTGCTTTGCAGAAACTGAATAAGCAAGAATTAGAAGGTGTCCTCGCCCATGAACTCGGTCATATCGCAAATCTTGACATCAGATTCATGACACTCACCACGGTTTTGGTAGGAATGATTGCAATCATTGCAGAAGTTTTTCTTAGAAGTTTATGGATAGCAAAAAGTGATGACGACAATCGATGGGGAGCCATTCTCATGGTCATAGGCATTATTTTTGCAATTCTCGCCCCCATTATTGTCCAGCTCGTTCAACTTGCTATCTCAAGAAAAAGAGAATTCGTTGCAGATGCAAGTGCCGTAAAGTTCACACGCTCACCAACAGGGCTTATCAATGCATTGAGAAAAATCCAGCATGACCGGCCAATGAAAGTCCCCCATGCAGTCGCCCCGTTATTCATGAGCGATCCTTTCAGAAAAGTCTCGTCCTTGTTTTCTACGCATCCGCCACTCGAACAACGTATCGAAATCCTAGAAAGAATGTAATCTCACGAAAGCTTGTAGATTTTTGTGCACAAGTTAAATTTTACTCTTCTCATTTCCCAGGTAATATCAGAAAAACACATGCCACCCAACCCTAAAGGGTTGGGTTTGTGACAGGCATGTGTTTTTGGGATGCTCAGAATTGAAACATCTTTTGCTACTACCACACACTAAAGTGTGTGGTTTTCAATTCTGACATGCATATTTTGGCAAATTTTAACTTGTTATAGATAAATGATATTGTCTTAAAAATTAATGAAAATTTTAACTCGAACTACTATAATTTCAATCCTTCTTCAAAAAGCTAGCCTTTTTTAAGG
>CAYJRI010000140.1:0-2772 GCA_964372435.1 Candidatus Woesearchaeota archaeon
GAAATTCTTCCTGCGCTTTTTGGTTTGCATTTTTGTATCCTGGAATATTGAGCGAAGCTGTTCTGTTGAAGACTTCATAGCCGTCAAATCTTTTATACTCCTCTGGATTTTGCTGGAGATAGGGGCCTATTCCTGCTTTGTGGAAGGGATGGTCTGCGACGATGAGGGCACCGAAGGTTCTGCCTTCAGTCAGGACTTTTTCTAGTGGAGAATGGTTTTGTATGTTTTGGTCTTCTTGAATGCCAATGAGGAGGATGTGATACCCTTCTTGGGTTGGAACTTCCTGCCCTTGCACAAAGAGAAGATCGAGTTCTGGGATATAGAATCCATTTTTCGTACTGATGATATCGTGCCTTACATATTTCTTGAAAAGTCCCCAGCGCGGGTCAACTTCAGTTTCAGAAGGATTAAAGTTGATGACCCCGAGAATTCCTCCCTTGCCTAATCGTTCTTCTGCTTTTGCGAGGCTTCTTTGAACAATATCTAGGGTAATGTGGCTTGAGGTTCTCAGGTGGTTGTGCGGGTCTGATTTGACATGGCGCATGATTGTATATTGGGGCTGTATTTTTAAATCTTGCTTTTTTGTAGTAATTCTGAAGAAGTAGCTTTATCCTTGAGTTTCTTTGGCTTCATTGAAAAGGGCACTGAGGGACTGTCCCATAATGTTGCGGTAGATCGCTTCTCCGAAAAGATCTATGAGAGAGACAATCTCAAGGTTCTTGGCAGTCTCATGCTGGAGTGTGTCACTGGTCATTACCCTATCAAAAATTGAGAACTTTTTTGTTCCTTCAGTAAAAAGTCCATGCGTTCCGTAGACAAAAAGTTTTTTTGCTCCTCTTTCTCTGAGAGTTTGGCCGGTTTTGATTATAGTGTCCCCTGTATCAATAATATCATCAACAACAAGACAATTTTTACCTCTTACATCTCCCGTGATCTCCACTTTTTCAACTTCATTTGCTCTTTTTCTTGTTTTGTAACCTACGACAAGAGTTGCTTCGATTCCATGTTGCGTCAGTCTTTTGATCAGGGTTTCTGCTCTTTTGGCTCCTCCAGCGTCGGGAGATACAATAACAATGTCTTCGAGGAGGTCAGGATGATTCTGTTTGAGATGTGTCATTAAGGTTGGGAAGCTATAGAGATTATCAAATGGCTTTCTGTAGAATGACTGAATTTGCGGGCTATGAAGATCCACGGTCATTCCACGGTCAATATACGGTTCAATCATGCTCGCTATATCAGCTGATGTTACATTCACTCTTGATTCATCTTTCCTGTCTTGGCGTGAAAATCTGTGATACGGAAAGACTATAGTGACTCCTGAAGGTGCTGAGTATCTGATTGCACTTAAGGTTGGCACCAAGAAAGCTAACCAGCGTTCTGGATGCTGATTGGAATCATAGACAAGAAAACATTCTTTTTCGCGAACATTCTCGCCTAATTTTACTTTGAATTCACCATCTTTGAAATAGGTAGCAGAGAAGGGTGTGAGATAGACGGGAAAATCGCGCTGCCGTTTCATACGTAAATAGCTATCGATTCCTTTTGCAAAATCATACCCTTTACCTACAGGGTCTGCCAGAATAACCACTTCTTTCATGCTTTTGGAAATGAGGGGGATTTAAAAAAACATCTATGCTGGAGGATAGCTTTTATAAAGAGCATTTTCCTTTTCGTGCAATGAGATTTTCTCATCGAGAGATAAAAGATCTGTTGAAAGCATGGATTGCTATCTCCCTAGCTTTTGCCCTGCTTTATTCTTTTCAAGGCACTCGTTTTTCGATTTTTGCTCCTTCTTCTGTGTTTTCATTATCGCAGTTTTCCCTCTTTTTTGCTATTTCTCTGTTTACTGCAGGGATTGGTTTTTTACTGCATGAATTGGCACATAAAATCGTCGCGCAAAAGTATGGTGCAAAAGCCGAGTTTCATTCTTTTGATGGGATGCTCTTACTCGCTTTGTTCATGTCGTTCTTCGGGTTTCTTTTTGCAGCACCAGGAGCTGTTTTCATTCATAAAAGGTTGTCTCGAGGACAAAATGGTAAAGTCTCTGCTGCAGGGCCTTTGACGAATATTGCTCTTGCTGTTTTCTTTCTGCTCTTTTCCTTGGTCTTTGGGAACTCTCTTTTTTTGAGATTTGGCTTGAGCATTAATGCATGGCTTGCTCTTTTTAATATGCTTCCTTTCCTTCCTTTTGATGGGGGCAAGGTGTGGCAGTGGAGTAGGGGAATCTGGCTTGGAGTTGTTGTAGTTGCTTTGGCATTGGTGATTTTTGGATAGAGTTCTTACTTTTCACTATAACTCTCTCAGCGCCATGGAAAGAAGGAGAGGAGCAAGGTAGAGTATGAAAAGGTTCCTCTCTTGATTCAAAGTAAGCATTACATTAATTCTTCCGAGAGATAAATAAACTGCTTATTCGGAGAGGTCATCACTATAACTCTATTATCGTCTGTAAAATTAACCTTCATCACTCGTTGGTTTAACAATACCTGTAGGATGCTGTGTTGTATAACTCCAAATAAATAACACAGCTCTCGCTAGTTTCTATTCTTTATGTAATCTCTTGAAGCAGATTATACGCCCAGAATTTGACTTTGACTTCGTGATACATATTTCTCTTCTTTGTTGCCGAGACATATTCTCCCATTGTCCTTTTGCAACCTGAAAATATTCCTTCTGTCATTGGCCAACGCATCCCATATTGCTTTTCTCTTGACCATTCCTTATGTCAGAATGTCAAAAATCAAAAAATGATTTTTGAGCACTATCAGAATTCTT
>CAYJRI010000141.1:0-2760 GCA_964372435.1 Candidatus Woesearchaeota archaeon
AGCTAACCCAAAAAAAAGTTGGGAGTCTAACAAAATTAGGCGAGGATGCTGTTCGCTATCGCTCTTCGCAAGGATTCAACTACAAAAACAAAAAAGCAGTAGCTCAGCTGATCAGGGAAAATGCGCCTCTTTTTGAGGGATGGATACCAACTCAAAAAGCAGTAAAGCTAACCGGTTTCTCAAGAGCAACACTTAACAAATGGGTTCGCGAGGAAAATCAACCCTCCCCGTATGCAAGAAGGATTGGAGACCAGACTTATTTTAATCCAGAATGGATTCAACAAATAGTAAGTGAAACAAAGGGTTGGTATCAAACCGAAGAGGTTCAAGAAGTCTTAGGGCTTGAAGGACATCTTCTCAGAGGGTGGGCTAAAAATCCAAAAACTCGAGAAAAAATAAGCGCTAAAAAGATACGGGGATATTTTTATTTTAGCCAAGATTGGGTGCAACAGGTAAAAGACGAAATGCAAAAATATGGTGGAAGAAAAAATCTCATTGCGGCAAATGAAGCTGCAGCTCTCTTTGGCGTAGAACGACAGCGACTTTCTCGATGGAAAACCGCATTCCACGTCATAAATCCAGCGGGAGCCAAAAATTGGAGGCTCTACCCTAAAAATGAGATACAGGCTATGAAAAAAGCAATAGATGAAATTGCAAAGAAAGATTATTTGAAAACAAGGGAAGTCGCTTATGAACTCAGCATCCCTGACGATATGGTAAGAAGAAAAATTCCTCCTGTAGCAATTCGTCCCATCACTCGCGAACTTCTCTACTCTCCTGCAGCTTTAGAGCGATATAGAAATCGGGTATTTGTACGATGTATTCCACTCAAAGAAATTCTTGCAGCTTGTGAAGAAAAAGAGAAAAATCCTTGGCTCACGAGTAAAATCCGAATGTTCATAAACAGAAGAGCCATCTCCCAAGAACACGAGGAAGGAGATCCATTGATTTATCTTCCATCAGAATCGCAAGAAATGATAAAGAGAATATACCAAAATTATAGAACAATTCGAAACCAAGGAAGAGAACTCATATCAACGAAACAGGCAGGAAAAATAATGGGGATAAAGCAAAGTCAGCTTAACCACGCCTTAAGGCAATACGGAAAAGAAGTTGTTTTAAGCCAATCAGAAATAAACTCTCTTGAAGTAAGCGTCGAACAAAATAGTGGAACAACTTTCCCTGTTATTCCTTTCATCAGAATTATACCTGAAGGGCATATCCGTTATCTTTCAGACGCGACAGTTAATGTTCTTAAATCATATATTTCCGAAGTAAAAAAGAGAGCAAGAAGAGAATGCTTCAGGCAAACGTTTCATAGCCATATGTATCAGCAACTCGCAGAAAAAATACTCAGCGCTCAAAACTAAGCTAAACACCCCACGTCATCTTCACTCTTCTTTTAATCTGGGCAATCTCCTGTAAAACAGATAGCTCATCTGAATGGAGGAGATCTTTATTCTCCTTAAACTTCTTGAATTCAACCTCACTCACATCAGTGTACAGAATCTTTCGATCCTTCAACTGCCGATCAAATGTGGTATTGGGCAGGGAAATAGCCACTTCCATTCCAGCTCCAGCCTCTTCCAAAGAAGAGTTTTCATGCTGGATCACTTTCACTTTATCTACTTCTTCATTCTGTTCATCAATTAGGTGTGCTCTAGGTTTTAACTTTCCTCCAATAACGCGAATACCAAAGATTGCCGGCTTGCTATTCCTGAAAACAAAGTTAGGAAGAATCTCGATCTTTGCCACTGAAGAAAGCCCCATCAATCTTTCTCTTTCAATCTCCTTTCTCTTCTCTTCTTGCCACTTCTTCAGATCCTCGATGAGGCGGTAGATAACATCATTCACAAAAACCTTCACCGCTCCCTGCAGCACCTTAGCCTCATCATCAAGAGAAACATTAAATCCAATAATCACTCCCAAACCCTTGTCTTTCTTAAGATACGCTTTCGCAGCAGCAATATCATTTTTATTTATTTTTCCTATCCCAATCTTAGAAACAGGAATCTGCTCCATTCGCAGCAGTGTAAGAAGTGCTTCTAAACTTCCAAGGGATTCTGCTTTGATAATAATCCCCTCCTTGTCCACCTGTAAACTCTCTGAAAGTTCTTTCTTAAACTCCTTCGTGACTTGCGCAAGATCTCCCTTAAAAAGAGTAAATGGCATTCCAGGAAGAATTTCCTCTTTAGAAGAGAATTGCATCCTTAAACCTGTTGCAGCTCGTGCCTCTTTAACAGGCCTAAACTGGGCGGAGAGGGATTGGATTTCTTCTAGCGTTCGAATGCGCGTAATAACAGGCTCATGAAAAGAAGCAATAGCAATCTCATCTTCCTGTTTTAAAACACCATCATACAACACAGCCTCTAAATACTCCAAAGCCTTCTCTTTTTTAACCTCAAGAATAACTCCTCTTGCCTCCTCTTTCAGCTTAATCTTCTCTTTCAAATATCTCTGTGATAACCCGCAAAGCATCAAAAGGAGCTCTGGAATGCCATCTCCCGTCTTCGCAGAACAAGGAACCAAAGCAAGTTTTTTCGTAAAATCAGTGATATGAAAAAATAAATCAGCTTCAAATCCATGAGTATGGAGTGACCCCATCAAAGTAAATATTTTTTGATCAAAATCATTTTTTGTATGCACTGCCTGTTTCTCAATGCTCTCCTTGATGCCTCCAGATTGCTTTCTCCACCCAGAGATATTGTCAATTTTATTTAAAGCAACAATAAAAGGCACCTTTCCATGTTTCAGAATCTG
>CAYJRI010000142.1:0-2745 GCA_964372435.1 Candidatus Woesearchaeota archaeon
TGAACTACTATAATTTCAATACCTCAGGAATTTAAAAGAGGTAAAAAAATTAGCTCGTTTAGGCCTTGTCACTTTTTTTCAGGAGTCATCTCGCAACTCGCTCCATCACAGAATTTTTCTACTGCTGCTTGTTCTTCGCGAATTCTTCCAAAAGTTAGTGGCCTTATATTCCGCATTTTTTCTGCATATTGTGGAGCAGTTATGGGTTCATAAGGAAGTTGCGGATAGGTATCTGTTTCCTTCGGTAAGAGACTTATTCCTTTAAGAGTATACTGAAAGTAATCTAAGGCATCCTTTATTTGGCGTCCTTCTGTTTCGCGATCGAATTTTACTGTACAACTTACTTGATTATCTGCCCAATGCCTTTGCATAAGAGATGTCAAGGCAAACTGCTCCCACATTGATACTTTATCTGCACTCTTCACACCTTCACCTTCATCTACGGGAAATTCAACAACAAGGCTATGTTGGTCTTTTACATCTTGTTCGATATGATAACCTGCGCTCTGAAGAGCGGGCAGGAGCTTGCTGTTGGGCGCTATTCTTACCCTTCGTATATAGTGCCTACTGATTGGAAAATGCACTCCTGGGCTTGCCCCTGCAAGGAGGCTTACGGTTCCTGAAGGCTTTACCGAGGTTGTTTTGATTGATTTGGGAATACAAAGCCAGTCACTATAAATTTCATCGTATTTTTGAATGATGTCGTATCCTTCTTCTGACCAGTTAATAAGTCCATTAACTCCAATTTTGGCAATCAGCTGCGCAATTCCTGTTTGGGAACAACCAATTCTTCTGTTTCTTAACATGACTCTGTTTGTTTCTGGCCAATGGGTCTCGCCAAGCGTAACGGTCTTTGCGTAGAGATATGCAAACTTTAACGTGCGCAGGTAATCCTCTTTCGACGTCGCTCGTGCAGGGTAGGTTTCAACAAGGCAACAAAGTTCATAACTTTCAAGAGTCTGCTCAAGACAGGGATTTCCTCCTTTTGCACGATGATCTTTGTTATTTGGAGGATCTTTCATTCTGCCAAATCTTTTCATATTTTCTAGCCAAAGATATCCTGGTTCTCCATTTCTTCGCGTTCTTTCAGCGGCTTCAGTATAATCCATCCCCAGTTCAGCAAAAATTGAATTATTGCTTGCCCATCCCCATCCTGTTTTGTCAGCATTTCTTTCAGGATTGACTTCAGGATTTTTTAAATTCAAAAATTCTTCTGAGTGAGGATCACCAATTGCAATCTCTGCTGTTCTTCTCACATTTCCTGCGATGACACATTTGCCAATTAAATTCTGAAGATCCACGATTGTTCTTTCTGAGATAGGCCTTCCTGTTTCTCTGTCTAATGTTTTTCTTATGTATGCATGAAGGTCTCTCAAGGGTTCTGGGCCTGATGCATAGCCACCGAATCCTTTAATGAGCTGTCCTTTCGGTCGTATGCCATCATAATCAAATTCAATAGTCGGCGTTCTGTTAAAGTAACTCTCAATGAGAATTCTTACGCTATCAACCCACCCTTCTCTAGAATCTGGAATTTGATAAATTTCTACTTGCCTTCGGCGATCTGGACCCTTAATCGTTAGTTTTCCAGCCCCTTTTGTGTCAAAACCAACACCAACCCCTAGCATGGAAGCATCCATGAGAAATGTAAACGGGGAGGCGAGGTCATCTTTGAGATTATCAGTAGAAACAAATGCACAGTTGTTGAGGGCAGCATACACTTTTCTTTCTTCTGTTATAACACTTCCCATTGCCCAGAGACCTCTCCCTGGAGGAGAAAATTTTAGTTGAAAAATCCTGTCATACATTTCCCTCGCGCTTTCTTGGCCTTTGAGTTCATTCCACCCAAGTCCCCTGCTCTTTATCCATGCGCGCTGCATATTATACGTTCCATTTACTACTCTTGCTACGGTTTCAAACCATTCTTCGTTTTCTCCATCTTCTTTGACGCGAGAGTATGTTCTTCGATAGGCGACTTCTCCTAACCCATTGTATCCGAATGGGGCAGGGGTATTTCGGTATTTATTGACAAATGATTCATCAAGCCTAAAGGGGTGATCTTCAAGAATGCCTAGATCAATGGTTCTGTCTTCTAATCTTGAAACACGGCTTGGTGTTGTGATGACGATACCTGTTTCGCTTCCATTTCCATCTTTTGATCCGTTGTCTGCCATTTTACTCCAGTTCCTTTAATTCCTCCTTGAAGTCTTTGATGTCTTGGAAATCGTGGTAGACTGATGCGAATCGTATGTATGCCACTTTATCCAAGACTTTGAGTTTTTGCATGACCATTTTTCCTATTTGTTCTGTTTTGATTTCCTTGCCTGCTCTTCTGAGGCGTTCTTCTATCTCGTCTAAGGCTTGCTCGATTTTTTCATGCGGGACAGGCCGTTTCTCGCAGGCTTTGATGAATCCTTGTTTTAATTTTTCACGATTGAAAGGCTCTCTTCTGCTGTCTTTTTTGATTACAGTTATTTCAATTTCTGCTCTTTCGTACGTGGTGAAGCGCTTTTTGCACTTTAGGCATTCACGCCTTCTTCTGGTAAAACCTTTACCGTCTCGCTTGTTGGTGACTTTTGTTTCAGGATGGGAACAGTAAGGGCAGAGCATATCTTTAAGCGAACCTTCACTCGCTTTTCACTGATGTACAACCTATTGTATTATAAGCTTGATCAAAGCGCAACATGTTGTATTTTTCTTATTTTTGAGAAAAAGGAGGTATTTAAAGTTTTCGCTCCTTCAGAATTT
>CAYJRI010000143.1:0-2737 GCA_964372435.1 Candidatus Woesearchaeota archaeon
AATTGGCTTTTTATAGTGCTGTTTCGATTTCTACCACCATTTTATACCTATACCTTTTGTATTGTGCACCATGTAGGTAATTTTGTGTGAAAAATCTTTCGTTTTCTGTGAAATACTTCCAAAGTTCCTCATCTTTCTGTTTTATGTTTTCTAATCCATTCAATTTCTCGAGTTTTTCTTCTAAAAGAGGGGGATTTTGTATTGCTTCTTCTAATGGAATAAAAACCTCTCTTGGAACAATAATGAGTCTGTCTTGTGTGTAGGTTTTTTGTTTGTGTTCCATATTTTCTTTTGGTTTTTGGGGTTTGTAAAGTTAAGCGAACTTTTTTATGGTTTTTTTCCTTTTTAAAAAGATATTTTTCATTATTAGGGTTTGTTCTCCTGTTTTAAGGTCACCCCATGATTGCTTGTGGAAGTTTATAAAAGAATAGAAGTTGTTTTGGTTGATTGATGGTTTAAAAAGATTTATATTATATAATATATATTATATAATATATATTTTATATAATATAATTTATCTTATGTTTACTCTACTTATATATAATGTTATACTAAGAGCTAAAATTTTTACTTTCAGTATTCTCAAGGTATAGTTTATATACTAAGATTTAAGGTAAAGTTTATGTTCACATAGATTATTCCAAAGGAAGGAGAGGTTCGTTTTTTCCTGTTTCCTTTTTTCCTGGTTATTTTTATCTTTTTTAATCGTCGTATTTTTTCCTTGATTCGAAGTTCCAGTGGAAATTATGGTGTCACTCTTGAGGGTGTGGTTTTGATCGTAAAGATTTATAAAATCCCCCCTCTTTTCATGGGAGAAAAGGTGCTGTATGGCTGTTGCATTGGATAAAATTTTTGATACCCTTGCAGGAAATCAAATATTTTCAAATAAATTTATTCTTCAGACTCAGTATACTCCTGAGACCATTCCTCATAGAGATTCACAGATTGAGCAGATTGCAAGTATTTTGGCTCCTGCATTGAGGGGGGAGCGACCGAGCAACTTGTTTCTCTACGGCAAAACAGGTTCGGGTAAGACATTGTCGGTGCAATATGTGAAGAACGAGATAGTGAAGAGAGCTGAAAGTAGTGGACACTCAGTTAGGATAGAGTATCTTAATTGCAAACTGAAGAAGGTTGCTGATACTGAGTATCGTATTCTTGCAGAGATGACAAAGAAATTAGGGGGGGTGGTGCCTGCAACAGGACTTCCGACAGATCAGGTTTATAACAAGTTTATTGAGTTTGTTGAGAAAGAGAAGCAAGTGGTGATCTTAATTCTTGATGAGATTGATCAGGCTGTGAAGAAGATGAGTGATAGCTTTCTTTATAATTTAACGAGATTAAATACAGAATTAAGCAAGAGCCAGATTAGTTTTGTGGGGATTAGCAATGATCTTACTTTTGTTGATCAATTAGATGTGCGGGTGAAGAGCAGTTTGAGTGAAGAAGAAATTGTGTTTCCACCTTACAACGCATTACAAATTCAGGATATTTTGAGAGAGAGGGCTGAGAAGGCATTCAAGCAAGAGGTTGTGGCCGAGGGTGTGATTGCAAAATGCGCAGCACTTGCTGCTCGAGAGCATGGAGATGCAAGGCGGGCTTTAGATTTATTGAGAATTGCTGGAGAGTTGACTGAACGTGATGGAAAGGGGAAAATTGAGTTAGAATATTTAGATAAGGCTAATGAGAAAATTGAAAATGAGAAGATTTTGGATGTTATAACGACTGAACCACGCCAATTTCAAATTGTTTTGTATGCTATCATTCAACTGAGTGAGGGAAGAATTCAGAAAGTGTTTACAGGAGATATCTACCAAGTGTATCAGGAGCTTTGCCGTGCAACGAGGAATGAAATCCTCACCCAGAGAAGAGTTTCCGATATTATCGCTGAATTTGATATGCTTGGAATTTTGAATGCGCAGGTGATTTCTCATGGCAGGTATGGGAGGACTAGGGAGATTCGATTGAATATTCCCAAGCATCTCTCATCTAAGGTTAAGGAAGTTTTGAGAGAAGGGATTGGGGTGTGATTTGTATGATGACTCCCCCACCATCATTAGTAATTTCTCTTTTACCACGCAGTGTATGGCTGGTTGTAAAGTAAAGTGTTTAATGTAGCATTAGGGAAAATACCCTTTTTAAGGTAACATGCCTCTGAAAATAATGTAGCATTAGGGAAAATACCCTTTTTAAGGTAACATGCCTCTGAAAAGCCCTATTTTCATTTTTGAGGCTTTATGCTGACCTGTCGAAAACGAGAAACATTAATTCTCTGAGAGTAAAATGTTAGGTTAGTGGAACACTGGCGAAAAGTATATAAATCATGTTTCTGTTCTTATTGAGAGGTTATGATGCGTAAAGAGATGCCCACGGGCGTGAAGATTATATCTGTGTTGTACTATATTGGCGCTGTCATTGGCGTTGTTGTAGGAATTATGCTTTTTATTGGCGCGAGTGCGCTTGATACTCTTTCGCAGCAAAATCCTGCTTTAGCGACATTTGGATCGGGATTCGCTATTGTTGGTGGAATTATTTTTATTGCTCTTGCTGTCTTGGGGTTTTTTGTCGGAAGAGGACTTTGGGCAGGAATGCCTTGGGCTCGCATTACAGTGATTGTTCTTTCTTGTGTCGGCGTTCTTCTCGCTATTCTCTCACTCGTTGCAGGAGACTTTACCAGTATCGTGTGTTTGCTGGTGAATGGGATTCTTGGGGGATATTTGCTTTTTAGTTCCTCAGC
>CAYJRI010000144.1:0-2729 GCA_964372435.1 Candidatus Woesearchaeota archaeon
TTTTTGTTTAAGGCTTTCAGGTAATTTCACTATCCGATCTTTTCTTCCTTTGCCTTGTCTTACGATGATTATACATTCTTTGGTACGGATATCTTCTTTTTTGAGATTTCTGAGTTCAGAGACTCTTAGGCCACAACCATACAAGATTTCTAGGACTAATTTATGTTTTGGGTTGGTTGTTGCTTGGATTATTGCCTGCACTTCATCTTTTGTGAGGACTTCTGGGAGTCTTTTCGGATTTTTAAGATAAGAAATCTCTATGGGCTTATGAAGAATGTTATTGAAAAAGTATTTTAATATTGCAATCTTGAGATTGATTGTTTTGGGGTCTTTCTTATCAATAAGCGAGAAAATGTAATAGTTTGCATCAGCTTCATTTATTTCTTTTCTGTTTTTTAGGAATTCTTTTATATGGAAGATATATGTTTTGACGGTTCTTTTTGAGAATCCTCTTGATTTAAGGCTCGCTTGTAGTTGGATAATCATGGGATCTTCTTGGTTTTCTAATTTCTTAATCCTTGTGATTGTTGGGTATTTGCCTTCTTTTGCCTGGAAGGTAATGGCATCGCCTTTTTTGAAGTCTGGGAGATTTATGTTGGCAGTTTTCCAAAGGAAATAGGGTTTCTTGTTGAGGAGGAGTATACAATAGGGGTTCCCATTTTTAGATGTTCTATGGAGAATGGCTTGGATTGTTGTTTGCATTTCTTTTGTCTTTGTTTATTCGCCCGGGATGATAGATATGGAAACGTCTAATGCAATCTTGATGAGCTTGTATTTCTCTTCTATTAAAGGAAGGGCTTCTGGCATAATCTTTTGATAGCTTCTGGAAAGTTTTCTGGCAACCCATGCTTTTGCTTCTGGTTCTGGATAGTGATACTCAAAAAGAGCGAGGTCAAGAAGCGATTCCCAAGCTATGATGTGGGCTATTGCGTCTGCTGAGGCAAGGATCTGTGCTTCTTTGGTTTTTCTTGGGATATTTTTCGAGGCTCTGTGAGAGATGATGCAGTGCTTAATGTGTTCTATTTTATCTTTCAGATACCCTAACTTGAGAAGGAGTTCGTGAGCAATTCTTGCGCTATGGACATGATGGTCTTCATAGAGACTGAAATCAAGGATTCCTGCATGATCATGCAACAGGGAGGAGATTTCGCAGACTTCTTCATCTGCGCCTAACTGCTGCGCGAGGAGCTTTGCATACTTCACAACAAGAAGGACATGATTTTGCCAGATGCTGTAACCAAATTTATTATTGGGGGAGCAGCAGGCTTTTTCTACCATGCTATGCAGATGATTTACGAGCTCTTGAGTGTACTGCTTGCTCGCATGCTTTTCAAAATTGAATGGGAATTGCAATTGGGCTCTCATTTTCATCTTTTTATTTATCAGATTTAAGTTCAAAATATCTCAGGATTCTAGCGACTGCTTCATATGGGATGTTTTCTTCTTCTGCGAAGATTTTGAGGCTGTCTGGGCCTTGGGCATAATTCATCATGAGTTTATAGAGGAAATATTTTCTTTCTGCGCTTTCGGGGATGTTAACAGTTGGGGTGCCATCTACGTTAGTTATTTTTGCATCTGCAAGCTCTTCGAGAAGTAGGGTGCTTAACTTATCAAAAGATTCTCTTGCAGTTTGCGCTGCTTCTGCTATTTCTCCGCGCTGATCTGCAATTTCTCGAACAAGTTCATTGAGGTTCATTTTATCTCTTTCTCACAGCCAGAGTCCCTGCCCTAAGAAACAAGAAGGGGCAGAGGACTTGTGGATTGAAAGGGAGTATTCTGTTCATGAAATACGGGAAAATAAAAATTTTGAGAAAATGATTGAAGGTCAAAGGCTGAAAGAGGTCTTCCTAGATAGCGGAGGGAGAGGGTTTGGATGATTTTTTCAGCTGCTTCTTCTCTCAATGGACCATTGTTGGTTTCAAGAAGGAATATCTTGTTTTGGTTGTGCTTCAAGTGGAATTTGATGAGGTTGTTGAGGTGTTTTGGAAGTTTTAGGAATCTCTCCCCTACTTGAATGATGCCTGAAATAAAGTTTATTTCGTTTAATTTGATGCTTGTTGCTTCTTCTATGGAGAAACCAAGATTATAGATCAGTTCTAAAAGGATTCTATGCTTAGAATGTCTTGTGCTTCTGATAAGAAAAGCTATTTCGTGAGGAGATGTAAGATCCTCTTCAATTGCTTCTGCAGTTGTGAGCTCTTTTTTATTTTTCATACTCTTTCTAGGGAGGTGATTTATATATGCTTTATGTAAATGGTATGAAAAGTGTGAAAAGTGAGAAGTGTGATACTCCCAAAAAGTGATTCAAGATTGTCTCTGAGGTAGATATCGTTGTGCAATCTCTACACGATCGTTCTTCAATCTTTGGGCAAGAAGGAGCTGTTCACGCGCTCGCTCTAAGTACTCAGCAGCTTTTGTCAAATTCCTCTGCCCTGCATCCCCACCTTTTTCATGATAAACTTGGAAACAAGAAGAAGCCTCAGAATGATACACTGAAGAAAGATTAACTGCAACATCTGCTAAAGTCCAGAGACCAGAGATCATTTGCTCTGAAGGACAATTGCGCTTCAGAGCCTGTTTATAGCTGCGAGTCTGAGAAGCAAGTTCATCAAGCGTTGTGATCGCTCCTGATAAATTCCTCACTCTAATTCTTGACCTCTTTAAGACTGAAGGATTTTTACTAA
Source organism: Candidatus Woesearchaeota archaeon (assembly GCA_964372435.1). Lineage (GTDB taxonomy): Archaea > Nanobdellota > Nanobdellia > Pacearchaeales > GW2011-AR1 > CAYJRI01. Next base: position 2,685 of record CAYJRI010000144.1, read on the forward strand.
TCCTGCGCTTTAACTCTCTACAGCTTTCCGCAGCAAGACCAAGAG
>CAYJRI010000145.1:0-2689 GCA_964372435.1 Candidatus Woesearchaeota archaeon
TTATTTTGCTTATTGGGCTCGTTGTGCTGATTTGTATTGGGTATTGGATTAATAGAAGAAGAGTTTCTAGCTAACTCATGTTAGGTGGGGGTTAAGAAAAAGACTTAGGAGGTGATACTTGCGTTTTTATATCCTATTTCTAGGGGTTTTCCGTCTTGGAGGAGTTCAAGGATTCTCGCTTGGCCAGAGCTGCTTATTTTCACCTTTACTGTCATGTTTCTTGTTTCAATATGAGCATCTTTTTCGAAAAAGTATTGTTCTATTCCATACTCTATTCTCATTGTGCCTGTCTGCTTTGTGCCTGTCTGCTTTGAGATTATTTTTCCTTTGATGAATACTCCTTCTGGTTTTATTAAAGAGGCTTTTTTGTACCTCCAGATTTGAGAAGAGTCTTCGGTGAGTTGGATATATGCTGTATCTCCTTCGTTTGCTTCTTCAATAATGGGAATTTGCGAGATCTCGTATCTTATCGTGAGGTATTGGCCTCTTAGGATGTCAAAGGGGTCTATGGGCATTGTTGCAAGAACAGCAGTTGTTCCTGTGAGGAGCGGCCATGAAAGATAAAGTATGAAAGTAATGACTATTCCTAAGAGAACGAGGAGAGCGATTGCGAGCCTTAGGATCTGGTTTCTGGCGTATGCTCTTCTCTTACCCTGTGAATCAATTTCCTTCTCCATGTTTCAATGAACCATCCTCCAAGTATAAGGACTATTCCTCCTGTTATGAAGATTATCGAAAGGCTTGTATATCCCCAGAGGTCCATCATAAATCCTATGTATCTTGTTATGATGTCGAGAACAAAGAATCCTATGCCGAGGTTGATCATTCCTGGTGAATTTGTCCAGGAGCCATAACCGATTACGGTGAGAATGATTGCCAGGAAGATGATATTGGTCATGATCCAGATGAACCACAGGCTGAGAGGAGTGCTTCTCCCTCCCCGGAACCAGTAACTTTCTCTTATGGGCTGCCATGTGCAGAGTTCATTGCTGATGCACGATTTTCTTTCATTGTATTTTGAGCATGTTGGGTCATCGTATCTTGAGAGGACTTGGATGGGTTCTGTATTATTTGTTGAGCAGGAGCCTGAATCTGCCGAGTAATTTATCCAGGCGCATTTTAGTTTTGCATCTGCGCTTTCACATTCTTCTTTTCTGTTGTAATTGTAGCAATTTTTTTCCATGCAATAGCTGTTTTTCCATTCACAATTCAGTTCAGAGGGAGCTTGGCTGCAGGTTTGCTGGTTTCCGAGAGAGTAGCACGACTTTTTTGTACATACACCAATTGAGCTCGTCACTAATGCTGCAATGCTTATGACGATGATGAGGAGAATGACGACGCTGAAGAAACCTACAAGCTCTTTTCCAGAAACTGCTTTATTTTTGATAGAGATCGCAGAGCCAATGAAGAGGATTACGAGCGAAAGTATGGATAGGACTATGAGGAAGGTGAGGCTTGCTGCGGAGAAATTAGCTTCTGCAGACCATAGCAACGGGAGGATTGTCTGGAAACTCAGGATATATGAAAATAAGAGGAAGTAGAGCACGGTCCATCCCTGGTAGACTCTTGAGAATTTGTGTTTTTTGTGCACCAGACTTAGTCCGTACAGAAGGATTCCTGCTGCGAGAAATATTAATGCTATTATTCCGAAGGAGAATTCTCTCTCTAATCTTTCTGTGAGTGCCCCATACTGGAGTACGAGCCAGAAAAGGAATTCGGCTAAGGCTATGAAGAGACTTGCTGAGGAGTCGAAGATGTAGGTTGCAAGGAAAACGCCGATCCATGCAAGAAGGACGAGAAATGCTGTTCCTTGGAGGCTAACACTTGTTGAGAATATTTGTGCTATGAGGAATATACTCAGGGTATAGAGCAGTGCGCCGAGGACAAGGAGTGACTTTCCTATTCCTGGGTGGCCTATGATCCTGAGTCCAACTCCGGCAGCATAGGCTATTGCTGTAGACATGACAAGAATTATTATTTTTAGCGCGCTTGGAATTTGGTGCCAGTTTGTTGCAATAAGCCATGCTACTCCGCAGACAATGAGGACTGAACCAATGAGCGCGACGATTGTTCCGAAGGTGGCGCCGTGCTTATCCCTGGCAAGATGCTGCTTTGAAGAACTCTTTTTTGCAGCCATGATAGAAAGAGCTGTTTTCTCTTTTTAAAGCTATTGGGTTTTTTGAGGTTATCCCAGGAATCTCAACTTGCCGGGTCTTGGCTCATAGGCAAGGCCTTGCTCGAGCATTTTTTTGATTTCCTGGTTGATGGTTTCTGGAGAGGCTTTAATGTTCATGATTAATGCGTCAATGTCTGCACCTCCTTCTTTGTCTGCTTCTTTGACGAGAGCTATGATTTGATCTTTTATTGCGAGCATTTGATCTTTCGAGATCGAGGGTAGAGAAGGTTGAAGCTCGAGCTTACGAACGAGGAGATAGCGCGGATCTTTGGTTTTCATAACCTCGGGAATGATATAGATCTCTTGGTTGAATGATCTGAGGGTTCCAATGACCATGACCGTATCGCCTTGAACAAATTGATGGAATTTTTTGATATCACCTCCGAAGACTCTGAGCTTGATCTGACCTGAGGCATCATCTATTGTAAGAGAGATGAATCTTTCTTCTTGCTGGTATTTTTCAATGATGTTAGCTACGATGTTGATACGGATAATTTTCTTTTCAGCAAGCTC
>CAYJRI010000146.1:0-2686 GCA_964372435.1 Candidatus Woesearchaeota archaeon
AGAAAACTAATAATTCCAAACACTAAAAAATTCTTCCGCACTTTTTTGGATAAATGCTCATCTCTCATTATCAATCACCGAAAAAGGGATTTATATAGATTATTGCTATGAGTATCTACTTACCTTTCTGAAGTCAGCGTCGATAGTGTTTTTTAGTCCCTTTGAGAAATAAAGGAGTGCATCTTCGATAAGGTATGATTTTTATACCGAATACTTCATAAAGCTGAGTAATTACTTTTTAGAGAAAGCTTTAATAACATTTATCTCATGGCTCTTTTATGGGGATTGTCAAAAAAGGTGATGTGTACTGGCCAGATGCTTCCTTGAAGAAAGAGTCGATTGTGAAAGAAAGTATTTACAAGGAGGCTGAGAAAGATCCTGCTGCTTTTTGGGGAAGGCTAGCTCGCGAGGGTTTGCATTGGGATAAACCTTTCAAAAAAGTGTATGAAGAGAAAAATCCTTTCTTTAAGTGGTTCCTTGGAGGAAGGCTCAATATTTCTTATAATTGTCTTGATAGGCATCTTGATCAGCATGGAGACAAGACTGCATTGATCTGGATTCCTGAGCCTGTTGAAGAGGAGGCTGTTAAGATGACGTATCGAAAGTTGCATGAGGCTGTGAACAAGTTTGCAAATGTTCTTTCGCAAGAGGGGGTGAAGAAGGGGGATGTTGTTTCTATTTATTTGCCTCTTATCCCGGAAGTGGTTATCGCAATGCTTGCTTGTGCTCGCATAGGAGCAATTCATAGTGTTGTGTTTTCTGCTTTTTCTTCTGATGCTCTCAAAATAAGAATTCTTGATGGAAGAGCAAAGTTGCTGGTTACTGCAGATGGCTACTATCGAAGAGGGAAGATGGAGAATCTTAAGGAAAGAGCTGATGATGCTATTGCGGGGACAGACATAAGGCGAGTAATTGTTGTGAGAAGAGCGAAAAATCAAATTAAAGTAAACAAAAATGATAAATTTTGGGATGTCTTGATGAAAGATGCCAAGGCTTATTGCAAGCCACATTCTATGAATTCAGAAGATCCTTTGTTTATTCTTTATACCTCGGGAACTACAGGAAAACCCAAGGGAATTGTGCATGAAACAGGAGGGTATGCTGTTCATGCTTTGTATACCGCTGCCTGGAATTTTAATCTAGAACCTGAGCATCTCATCTGGACTACTGCTGACGTGGGCTGGGTGACAGGGCATTCGTATATGTGTTATGGTCCTTTACTTTTGGGAGCAACTACTCTTTTTTATGAGGGGTCTTTTGATTATCCTGATCCTGGAAGGGCCTGGAAGATTATTCAGGATCATGAAGTAAATGTTTTTTATACAGCGCCCACTGCTTTGCGTATGTTTCGACTCTGGGGAGATGAGTGGATTGAGAAATATGATCTTTCTTCTCTTAAATGCCTTGGAACTGTCGGTGAGCCTATTGATAAAAAGACTTGGGAATGGTATTTTGAGAAAATAGGGAAAAAACAGTTACCGATGATTGATACGTGGTGGCAGACTGAGACAGGAGGGACCATGATTAATGCTCTTGCAGGAATAGGGCCTTTTATTCCAGGAGTTGCAGGACAACCATTTCCAGGAACAAGGTTTGCAATTTGTGATGATTCTGGCAAAATTCTCAAAAAAGGAGAAGGTTATTTGGTTCAATTATCTCCATTTTCTCCAGGAATGCTGAGAACTGTTTGGAGAAATAAGAGAAAGTATAAGGAGAAGTACTTTATGTTGGAGGAGCATGAGAAGAAAGTGAAATTCTATGTCTCAGGAGATGCTGCTTCTTTTGATGGGAAATATTTCAGAATTCTGGGAAGGACAGATGATGTTATCAAAGTGGCTGGGCATCGCCTTTCTACGGCAGAGATGGAAGATGTTATCCATAAGGATAAAAGAGTTATTGATGTTGCAGTTGTTGGCAAGGAAGATCCTCTGAAGGGAAATGTACCTGTGGTGTTTGTTAAGGCAAAGGGCGGAGAAGAGGTGAGGAAAGAGGCTGTTCATTTAGTTGAAAAAGGAATTGGGCATTTTGCGAAACCGCATGTTGTTTATCTGGTTTCTGATCTTCCCAAGACAAGATCTGGAAAAATTATGAGAAGGGTATTAAGAGCCCTACTGAGGAACGAGAATCCTGGAGATGTTTCCACTCTATTGAATCCGGAATGTGTTGAGGATATTAAGAAAACTATAAATATACGCAAAGGATAACATTAACATGCTGAAAAGAAAATTGGTTCGGCCAAGAAGAGGATTTTTTAGATTGAGTTGGGGGATCCTCATTCTTGCTGTCGTGATTTATGCTTTGAATATTCTCCTCATTCTTCAGCTCATCCCTGTATTTGAGGCAGATGATCCTGCTTCTGATTTTGTTAATCTGATTGTTGCGCCTGCAAATTTTCTCTTTGAAGATCTTTTTGGGATTACTTCAGTAAGGATTATCGATGTTTTTACTTGGATTTTGCAGTTTTTCTATGCCTATCTTATTGCATGCCTCTTGAGGAGATTGATGAGGGTGAGGATAAGGTTGTGATAGAATGCAATAATGATTAAAAACTCTTTTTTATGTCAGAATTGAAAACCACACACTTCAGTGTGTGGTAGATCTTGGGTTTTCAATTCTGAGCATCCTAAAAACAAGAGCCTGTCACAAACCACACCTTTTAAGGTGTGGTGGCTCTTGTTTTTTTGAT
>CAYJRI010000147.1:0-2640 GCA_964372435.1 Candidatus Woesearchaeota archaeon
GTAGTTTAGCTAATTTTTAAGCTTTTTTGGTCCGATTATTGTCTAATCACCAAAATTAATAGTGCAAAAAGAAAGGAAAAGATATGAAACAAGCAGTTTTTCTTGACCGAGATGGTGTTATCTGTGAAGATAAGCATTATATCCATAGAAAAGAAGATTTCATTCTCCTTTCCGGAGTAGCAGAAGCCATCAGGCTTTTGAATCAACAAGGCTATAGAGTTATCGTCGTCACAAATCAATCAGGAATTGCCAGAGGGCTCTACTCCTTTCAGGTAATGGAATCTCTCCACGAGCACATGCTCAAACTCCTTTCGAAAGAAAAAGCAAGCATCGATAAGATCTATTGCTGTCCGCATCATCCTAGGGGAGTTATTCAAGAGTATCGACGATCTTGCCCATGCAGAAAACCCTCTCCTGGCATGCTCTACCAGGCACAGAAAGATTTTAATCTTGATCTCTCGACCTGCTACTTAGTCGGAGATAAAACTACAGATATTCAAACAGGGATTAATGCTGGATGCAAAACTATCATGGTAGAGACAGGGTATGGAGGAAATGATAACGTCATGCTCGTAACTCCCCATTTCAAAACAAAAGATCTTTATACCGCAGTTACAGAAATTATCTTGAGGAATAGAAATGATAATGCATAAATCTCATACTAAAATTTGAAACTATCTTGACAAATAGAAATGATAATGCATAAATCTCATACTAAAATTTGAAAAATGAATAAAGATTATATCATCTTTACGAGCGAAGATCTTGCTAAAATAACCTCGATAAAGCATGAAACTCTAGAAGACCTCCTCGAGAAAGCAAAAGAAAGGAGGAAAGAATTCTACCAAGAGCTGCAGCATATGGATCATCTCTTCAACAGCCTCCATAATTATTTGAGTAATGAAATCGTGAAGCAACTCCTGCGAGCCCGAGGCAAGAGACTGCCGAAAGATTTTCAAGGAATAGGATTAGAGGGCATGACCTTCGGTTTTGATTCTCCAGAAGTTGAGAGAGGTTTTGCTCCAAAACCCATCTACCTCTCTCAAACTGAAATCAACAGAAGAGCAGGGGCTGGGTATGGCAGAGTTCTTGGTTTATATGACCCAAACGCAGATCAAATCTATCTTGTTGACACTCTCACACCGCCAGAAGAAAAAGAAGTGTATTTCCACGAAAATGTCCATAGACAACATCGAGATTGGAGCGAAGGTCAAGTCAGAAATTATGTGCGAGCGCAAGGCTATACGATTTTTCATTAACTTTCTGGACGCACTGCTTTTTGTGAAATTACTTTCTGAGGCCATGAACTCATTTCAATCATGATTCATTTTCATAGAAAATTATATATAGCTGTCTCTTCTGGAAGATGTATGCTTAACCAAGGCGATAAAGCACCAAACTTCAAACTCAAGAATACGCAAGGATTCTGGAAAACCCTGCACGATTTCAAAAAACCCCTTGCCCTGTACTTTTATCCAGAGGATGATACTTCTGGTTGCACGAAAGAAGCCTGCAATCTCAGAGACAACTTCAAAAAACTCAAAGAAGCAGACATCACCATCGTGGGTATCAGCCCTGACAGCGAGGAAAGCCATCAAAGATTCATAGAGAAATATCAGCTTCCTTTTGAACTCCTCTGTGACCCTTCTCACGAGGTTGCAGAAGCCTATGGAGTCTGGATTAAAAAGAATCTCGACGGAAGAGAATTCTTAGGAGTAAAGAGAACCACTTTCCTCATCAACAGCCAGGGAATGATCCACGAAATCATCAAAGATGTTCTTGTTGAAAACCATGCAGATCAGATCGTGAATGCCCTATCACATTAACCCTCACGCATTAAAGATCTCTTGCCTGCAATGTGCGCCTTCCATTTGCCTTCGCCCTTTCAGAAGCATCTTTCAATAATTGCTCCACTTTCTTATTCAAAGCAGGAGCAACCTCTGCAGCAACATTCAGCTCTTTTACAGCCTCTTTGATTTTGCTCTTTACAATTAAGTCTACCATAGCTTTCTTACAAAAGATCTCTTTTTAAACATTACTTCTTCCGTATGCGCTTATCTGGAGTTCTGACAAAGTCAGAATTTGGGTGAGTCCCGAGCCGAGAAGCGAGCCAGATAAACGCTGTTCAACGAGGTTTGCGAAGCAAAAGCGAAGCGTAATAAGGAGAGTTTTTACTGAGGCGTTAAGAAATTTAAATATCAAGATTTAAGGGTTGAGGGCGGAGCGCGTCTTAGAAAGCCTTTTAATACATCTTCAATATCGATATTTTATGGAACTGAAAACATTAGTTACAAGATTGGATAAGGAATTTGACATTGCCCACGTAAAAGATGAATGGCAGTGGTTTTTTAATGACTTATTTATTGAGAAATCTCTTAGATCATTTAGGAAACCAATGCATCATACAGGTTTAGTCATCAAAAATTCTGATGAAGTTAATAGAATTTACACTGCTTTTGCACCAAGCACATACATTCTTAAGCAAATTAAGAAGAGAGGAATTAAAGGAAGTTTGTTAGTGGTTAAACACCCATTTGATTGGGATGGCAGAAAAGTTGGACAAGGTTTCATTCCAATTTCACAAAGAGATTATGATTTAATGGAAGAAATGGGTGTTTCTTTATACTCATTACATACTCC
>CAYJRI010000148.1:0-2632 GCA_964372435.1 Candidatus Woesearchaeota archaeon
AGTTAATAAAGATATTGTTCGTTAAATCTCCTTGCAGGACTCTCAAATTGTTTTTTATAAAAATTAGATCACTACACCAAAAAATGAAACATACCATAGTCCTTCATATGTTGTAACACCTTTTCCAAAAGGTAGCCAGAATACATTAATCTCAAAATCTTGTATTCCGTTAGGGTGTTGACTTATAAAATTAGAGTTTTGTCTTACTTTATTTATTGCATATTCTTCTGTAATCCAAGGAGCCCACGCTAAGAGTAGAATTATAAGAATCACAATAATCAAGACTATTTTAGTCTTTGTCTTCATAAAATGAATATGATTTCGAGCTTTATTAATTCTTCTAGTTTCATTACTATCTAACTATAATTTCATAGTTCTATAATCTTGTTTTTAGGATATCTTCTTACTTTATATATCCGCCTTTCTGGAGATTCCAGAGTTTTCTGTAGGTGCCATGCTGGCTGATGAGCTCTCGATGCTTGCCTCTTTGGACAATCTTGCCATTTTCTAAGACGACGATGAGATCTGCTTTCATTATGGTCGAGAGGCGGTGAGCGATAATGATAGTTGTTCTTCCTTGCATGAGCTTTTCAAGATCTTTTTGGATTTCATGTTCTGTCTCTGAATCCAAAGAAGAAGTTGCTTCGTCGAGGACAAGAATTTTTTTATCTGCTAAAATAGCCCGAGCTATAGAGACTCTCTGCTTCTCCCCGCCTGAGAGTCTGACGCCTCTCTCACCAACAATGGTGTCCTCCTTGTAAGGGAATTGAGCAACGATTTTGTCGAGTTGAGCGAATTTCATTGCCCCCATCACCTCTTCTCGAGTGGCATGAGGGTTAGAGAAGCGAATATTGTTGTAGATCGTATCGTCAAAAAGAATGCATTCTTGAGGAACAATGCTTAACTCACTTCTTAAAGATTCTTGCTTGAAGTCTCTGATATCTCTACCGTCGATGAGAATTGCGCCTTCTGTGACATCATAAAACCTATAGAGAATTTTGATGAGGGTTGACTTTCCTGATCCTGAATGGCCAACCAATGCTACTTTTCTATGTTGCGGAATCTTCATATTAAAATTCTCGAACAATTTTCTTTTGTGGTAGGAGAAGGAGACTTTTTTGAATTCTATATTTCCTTCCTTTATTTTCAGGATTCCTGCATTTGACTTGTCTTTAATCTCATTCTCGATTTTACCATATTGGAAGAGGTCTTCAAAGTCAGCCATACTCCTGTAAAAGCCGCGAATGCCGTGCACAAATCCGAAGAGCGGGTCGAGAAGATTTCCGTAGACAGTGTAGATAAAGACTAATGTTCCTAGCGTGATTTCTCCGTCAAGGAACTGGAGCATGGGGAAAAAGACTAGGAAGAACGTGCCTACTCCGATGATAAAGGTGTGTCCTGCATCAAGCCAACGGTGCCAGTTCCAATGTCGCTCTGTGGCAACTCTTGTTTCTTCGATCAGCTTCTCGTACTTTTTCTTCACATTATTTTCTTTCCCAAAGTATTTCACTGAGTCGATATTAGTGAAGATATCACTGATGTTTCCCTTCTCGTAATCTTCTGCTTGGTTTGCGAGAAGATTCGCGCGCTTCTGGAAATGCTGAATGAAAATGCTGTAGGAGATAAAGATGAGGGCCATGAACATCACCACGACTGCTGGAATCCAGTCGAAATAGAGGAGTGATGCTCCGACGAGGAAAAGTTGAAAAATGAGAGGTACAATATTGAAGACAATGAAGTCAGTCATTCGCTCGATAGAGCCTGCTCCTCTGCTGAGTCTGGCAATAAGAGAACCGCTTTTATGGGTTGTGTGGAAATTGTGCGAGAGGTGAACAATGTGGTCAAAGTATTTCCTCTTCATATCTGCCATCATTTTCGTTTCTAGTGAGTTGATGAGACTAAGATAGTACCACTTTCCCACACTTCTGATCAGCAGGATGGCGGTAAAACTGGCTGCTACGGCAAGAAGGATCTGGATAAATACTCCCGGGATGAGAGAGCGGACGGCATATTCTGTTCCGTGATCAACAATAATCTTAAAGAGGAATTTGTCAATAACTCTTGTCAGATCTAGGATGAAGATTAAACCAAGCAGTACGAAGAAGAGGGGCTTATATTTTAGGAGGAACTTTAAGTAGGTTTTGAGATTGTACTTAAAATCAATTTTCTCTTTCTTGGGTGTGCGCATCATAGGATTTAAATAGTTCTTTTGCTTTTAAAGTATGCATGAAGGAGCAGTATCTCACATATTCCTCTTTCATCTCCACGAAGGATTCTACGCTTGAAGAAGAACAAGAGGAGGATGAGGAGGAGGAGAACATCCCTTCTAAGTAGCCACTTTTTTCTTCAAAAGCTCATATCTGATTTTCTGTTTTTAAATTTATAAAGTTTTCTATTCGCCACTCTGTGGTAAAAAAGATGAGCGAAAGGTTTAAATATTTGTAGAACATTTTATAGTATCTTATTTTAGCAGGTTATGAAAATTACTCTTGTTGGGCCTCGTTCTGTAGGGAAATCTACTTTGGGAAAACTTCTTTCTCAGTGTTTACATCTAGAGTACTGTGAAAGCGATGCCTCTATGGAAAAGGAGCTTGCTTCATTTGGCGGACTCAATAAGGTTATTCAATCGAAG
>CAYJRI010000149.1:0-2613 GCA_964372435.1 Candidatus Woesearchaeota archaeon
GGAGTGATTAAGCCTCTTCTTGGGTGAGTTCATCATCCATTAACTTTGCTAGAGGGTTCTCGAAATCTTTATTGATTTCCTCTATTTTTTCTTCTTTTTTGATCTCTTCATCTAGGACTTTGTCAGCCTTCTCTAGAAGTTCTTTTTCAAGAGAGTCGGGCTTTGTAGTTTCTTCAGTTTTTATTTCTCTCTGTGATGGTTCGGGGTTTTCTTCATCGTTTTCTGATTTGGGTTTTTGTTTGAGATAGTGCTTGTAGAGCCAGACGTAGATCTCATGGAAATGGCTTTCCTGTTCGAGATAAATTCTTTGTTGTACATCAAGATGAAGGAGAGGTAAGAAGCCTGCTATTTTTTCTATTTTTTCATTACCTACAACCTCTGTATAAGGGACCTTTGCTTCGCTTTTTTTTGAGAGGGTTAGGATCCTTGCATAGATTTCTCTTATCCGCTTTGAGACAGAAGGTTTGCCTTTAGGAAAAACAACTTCAGCTTCCTTGAGCACTTGTTTGTAGAGAATCTCTTTTTTAATTCTGCGCGTTTCTGTTTGGATTGCTTTGTTCAAAGCCTGCATGAGTTCTTGGAGAGAAACTTTTTTGAATCTCGGAAGAGGAGTTTTGGGGTAAATAAGAGGAAGTTCGTTTTCATCTATGGTTATTCGCTCGAAAGGTTTGGCTTCTTTTTCTTCCTTGCCGAAGAGGATTTCATCAATGCTTCTGATGTATTTATTCAGGAGGATTTCTGACTTGATTCTTAGAAGAAGGGCTGCTGCTAAAAGGACTTTGCTGCTGATGAAGAAGTTTGCTTCCTCCAGCGCTCGTATTTTTTCGAGGTATTTCTGGACCAGGGGTGAGAGGTCAACATCCCATGGATCAAGTTGCTCTGTGTTGATAAGGTCGTAGATAATGGACTGCCAGCTGATTTCATTAGAGGTAATGAGTGCATATACCTGGTCTTGATTAAATTTATGATCCATTTTTCTAACGAGATATTCTCTTTTGCACCTCCCTTTGTACCTATCTTTAGAGGTAAGAGGTTAATAAAGTTAATGATGAAGATAGTATCTCCGAAACAAAGGACAAAATGAGATAGGCGTAGCTATCTCATTATCAGGAAAAACCAGAAGACTCCGCTTTTTAATGCGGAGATGAATGGGGGTTTTTCGTGACTTCAAAGTCATTAGACTTTGAGAGCTCTCAGAAATGCTTCTTACATTTCTGAAGCCCTAAAAATTTGCTGTGGAAAAAATCTCCGAACAGACTTCGCCATGTCAAAAACCGACGGTTTTTGAGCACCATCAGAATTCCGAGAAGGAATTCTGAGGTTTATGGCGGAGTCGGAGATTTTGCAAATTTTTATGATTCAAGATTAGAACAATACATACCCTATTCACAGACCCAAATATCTCTGTAAAAAGATTATTCTTTATCCTGAACTTTTGTCCATTTCTTTGAAGTATTTGCTAACTGAAGTGACCTCCTCTCAGCCCTAAACAGGCTGTCCCATAATTATTCTTAAAAATAGGGTTGTGCTCTCCATTCCAATACCTTTAATTCTTCAAAAAAGAGAAATCAGGAATGATGGGCTTGCCTTGGTAATAGCGGACAGCTGCGATGACTGCAAGGATGATTAAAATGATCAGGAGAATTTTGAAAAGTCCACCTCTCTTCCTAACTCTCTTTCTTTGGACCTGGTAGCCGCATCGCATGCAATACGCATCATGTTTGAGATCAATGGGATTTCCGCACCGCGGGCAGTATCCACCTCTTCTTTTTCTGAATAAAGCCATGTTCTGTTAAGGAATTTCTCGTTTAAAAATCTTTGTTGTGGACCACCAGAAAAACCTGCGTCGCAAGCATGGCAGACTATAGTATTTGTGATGCAGTTTTTATGAAGAAAGGTGAAGTGAACGTTATGTCTCCTGAGTTGAAGGTGAAAGTCCTCAGGACATGGTTTGAGCGATAGCGAGAAAGTCAAGACGGCTTTAGGGGACACTTAATCACCTAAAATTTTTGAGCATTTTATCTAATTCTTCTGGAGACAAATCTTTGAAAACATCCTTTTCAAAAATTTGACATTTCTCATATAATTCGTCAAAAAGTTCTCTGGGACATAAATGAAAATGCAAATGATTAACTTTTAATCTATCTTGTTTTTGAAAAGGTCTATAATGTTGTCTTATGTCACATCCAGAAGCAATTTTACTCAAAATTTTTTCTTGAAATTCTATAATCGTTTTGAACAACTCTTGTTTTTCATTTTCATTTAAATCAGAAATCTTTTCAACATGTCTTTTTGGAACAACTAAAAGATGCCCAGGCATCAAACGAGGATTGCTAAAAATAACTCTAACAAGTTCTCCATCTTTCAAAATTCGAGTTTTTTCTGAATTAATGTTACAAAAAGGACAATCCATAAGATTATAGAATTTCACTATTATTTAAAAGGTTTCGTTCAAGGGTGGGCAAAAGAGCCATCTTGATTGCGTATAACTATTCAAGATCTAGCGATGCGTGAACCAAAACTCATAGACGTCTTCTTTCCCTTTCTTGACCTTTCTATCAAATCTTACGAAGAAATTCCTCTCAAATTGGATTAACTGGCCTGACTTCAGGC
>CAYJRI010000150.1:0-2560 GCA_964372435.1 Candidatus Woesearchaeota archaeon
ACCGCAATTCATCCACAAACTAAAGTACGTGGATTTCTTGCGGAGCAGTTAATAATCTCGACCCCATTTTTTGTAATCAAGATGGTTTTCTCAGCCTGGCTTACTTTTCCATGCCCCTTTTCTATCAACTGCCTGTAATGATGCATAATCCCCTGCTGCTCCATCTGAGACAATGCGAGAAGAGCGCGCATCCCAAACTTCTTCACAATCCACCTCGAGCAAAAAGGAAGCGTCAGATATTCCTCCTCAATATATTTCAAAATCTCGCGAGCAAGAGGATCACGAACAGGTCTGGACTTTTTTAACTGATAAATCCCGGAAGGCTTTCCTTCATACACACTTCCTGCTCCTGTTGTAGCAAAAGGCTCGATAGCATACACACCTTCATCCAAGATCATCTCGCTCCCTGTATCAACATTCGGAATCGTCAATCCAGCATGCACCTCATAAGGAAGGATCTCATGTCCTGAGAGATTCGTGATAGGAGAAAACCCGCAAGAAACAATTTCTTTTTGAATAACTCGTCCAATCTCTCCTAAAGTAACATTCCTTCTCACAACTTGCAACGCAGCCACGAGCGCTTTCTGACTTGCCTCAATCAATCTCGTATTTTCCTCGCTTTCTTCCAAATCCATACTAAATGCCCCATCTGCAACACATCCTTCAACATGCACTCCAACATCCACTTTCAATAAACCCCTTGCAAGAGACTGATCGTCATAAGCAGAAGTATAATGCGCGGCAATATCATTCATCGAAAGATTCACAGGAAACGCTGGCTTTCCTCCAAGCTTAATAATCTTTTCTTCAATCTTTTCCGCAATCTCAAGCAATTTCATTTCAGGCTTCACCAATCCTCTAGCATACTCCATCACCTCTTTCAAGATCTGCCCTGCCTTTCTAAAATTCGCAGTTTCTTCTTGGTCCATAGCAAAACTCACTTCCTTCATTTAAATAATTATCCAAAAACTTAAATACTTATCAAAAGTGAAAAGCACCATGGAAATCCCAGCACAATATCAAGGAAAAGAAATTGTAGCCATCTTGCAAAATCCTTCGGGTTGCTACTATGCCATCATTCCTCAATCAACAAGAGAGATTCAAAAGATGGTAAAGAATGAAAGTTCATCATCGCCAAGACTCGTCACCACCTTTAGAGGCGTGAATATAGATTTTCTTGCACTTGCCGACAGATATGCAGAAAATCTTAACCCCAAAGCAGGAGATACAAGAATCACCCTGCAAGATATTCTTGATATCAGCCCACCATCCATCTAAAAGTTCTTCACACCCTTGCCCATTCTTCAATAGGCTTTGCTCTTGGTATTGTGGAATTATAAAGGGTTTCGACTTCCTCTGAGATTGATTTGATGGCTTGCTTGTCTTCAACCCTGATGACTGTTTCATAATGTTTTTTGAATCCGCTATAGGTAAAATTGGCTGAGCCAAGAAAAACTGTTTCATCATCTATTACAAATATTTTTGAATGAATGAGCTCTGTACTCCAGGGCTTATCTCCTGACCTTGAATCAAAAACTTTTATTCTAAAAATCGTGCTGTATTTATAAGAATAACGCTCAATTAAAAAACGAGATATAATAAGTATAAAACTGATAAATAAAGATAATCCTGCCAAAATAAGCAAAAGCTGTGGCGCATATGAAAATAAGAGGTTGGGTAATAAGGTAAGTAGGAATACCCCAAAAATTATTATGAAGGCTTTTAAAATAGCCTTTCTTGATTTTTCTGCTTTTGGATTTAGGACTTTTTCCTTATTGACCAAGTCTGAAATATTAAAATCAGAATAAGGGCTTCTTTCTGACACCAAGTTATCGCAAGTTATAAGAACTACTTCCCTGCCTTGTTTGTGCAGCTTAATAAGCTCTTGGATATAACTTGAGGAGAGATAAGGAGAAACTATTTTTACTGAGCTCTTTGCGTTTTTAATTTTATTTAAAATTTCCGTGCCAGCTTCCTTGCCTATATAAATAAAGTCTCTGTTACTATAGGTTTTCATTAATCTGAAAAAATGGCTTGGTTTAAATAATCTACCGAATTCTCCTCTCTTTAGGAATAAAATTTGCAAGCCTGCCGTCTTTAGCTCTTCCGCATCCAAGAAAATCTCCTTTATTCTTGATAACATAGAAGCCTAAAAGATCCTTCTCAACTTCAAGATCCTCTCCTCTCAACCATCGAGAAGCCTGCTCATCGCCAACTTCAAGAATATTTTTTTTAATCTCTCCGTTAAACAAATGCGTAGCATCTAAACTCAACCTTAACTCTTGATTCTTCTCCTCTTTCAATAGATAAAGCCCAATAATTTCAACAACAACTGTCTTAAAGAGCTCATTCAATTCTTCTCGAGATAAATGCCCTGTAAAACCGCGAATCTTCTCCTTCCCTGTCTTCAACAAAAGATAAGGTAATTTCTCAATCCCAAATCGCTCTTGAAGCGGTTCCAGGATTTTTTCTTTCTCCTTCTTATTCAAAATTTCAGCGGGCATTTTTGAAAAGGTAAAACCAGTCCTCCTCTTGAAAAACAATTCCCTGTCCTTTTTTA